>CALBTN010000379.1 GCA_937967345.1 uncultured Rubrivivax sp.
ACCATGCCCACGCTGGGCTGTCGGGGTTATCCCAAATATTCACAAGCTCTCAGCCGGCGTCGGCCTGGTTGACCATGTGGTCGGCCATGCCGGCGAAGGCCTGCTCGATCGTCGTGCGCAGTGCGGCATCGCTCACCTGCTCGGCCAGCGCCTGGCGCATGCACAGCAGCCACTGGTCGCGCTCGCGCGTGCCGATGGCGAACGGCAGGTGACGCATGCGCAGCCGCGGATGGCCGCGCTCGCGCACGTACAGCGCCGGCCCGCCGAACCAGCCGCTGAGGAACTTGAACAGGCTGTCGGCGGCGCGCTCCATGTCCGGGTGCAGCCGGCGCAGCAGCTGCGCCTCGGGCAGCGTGTCCATCAGCGCATAGAAGCGATCGACCAGCGCGCGCACGCCCGGCTCGCCGCCGAGGCGGATGTAGATGCTGCGGGCGGGGTCGTCGCTCACCATCGCGTTCAGTTCTTGGCGAAGTACCTGACGCCGGCCAGACCTTCGAAGTGCGCGTGCTGCGTCCACAGTGTGGCGCCGTGCCGGCGCGCCGTCGCGTAGATCAGGCTGTCGGCCATCGGCAGGCCGAGAGTGGCCGCTTCGAGTGCCAAGCCGAGATCGATGTCGACGACATGGCCGCGCTGCATCAGCCACAGTGCCGAAGCGGCGGTCTCGCCGCCGGCCTCGCGCGCCAGCTTCTTCACCACCCCGCAGACCGTCAGTACCGGCACCACCAGTTTCTCGATGTCGTCGATCAGCGGCGCAAACAGGTCGGCGCGCTCGGCGGCTTCAATGGCATCAGGCGCAGACCGCCGTTGAACTCGACCACCATCAGCTTGGAGCCGGGCTCGAGCTTGAGGCGCCGCCGCACCTCCAGCGGGATCACCACCTGGTATTTGGGGGAGACGGTGACGACGTTCATATCGATCATCCCAGCGTATGACGCATGGCCTGTCGATCATCGCCCGCATGGAAGCGTAGCGTGACCCGCAGCCCGCCCAGCGGCGAATCACCGAGCGCGACCGTCGCACCGTGGCGCTGCGCGATGCTGCGCACGATCGCCAGACCCAAGCCGCTGCCGCTTTCGCCATCGCCGCCGCGGCGGTAGAAGCGGTCGAACACGCGCTCGCGTTCGGCCGGCGGGATACCGGGGCCGCTGTCGTCGACCTGCAGCGTCGGCACACCCTCGACCTGCGCCACCTGCAGCTCGACGCGCGCGCCCTGCGGCGCGTAACGCACCGCGTTGTCGGCCAGGTTGCGCGCCAGCACTGCGAGCGCGGCGCGGTCGCCTTGGACCGACACCGGCGCGGCGGCGAACAGCTCGATGCGTGTGCCGCGCGCGCGTGCCAGCGGCACGGTGTCGGCCAGCGCCTCGCGCACCAGTTCGCTCAGGTCCAGGCGCTGCGGCGCGGCTGCGGCAGCACCGGGCTCGCTGCGCGCCAGCGCCAGCAACTGCTCGACCAGGCGGGCCGCGCGTTCGATGCCGGCGCCCAGCGCCTCGGCGGCCGCGGCGCGCTCGGCCTCGCTGCCGCTGCGCTTCAACAACTGCAGCTGCAGCTTCAGCGCGGTCAGCGGTGATCGAAGTTCATGCGCGGCGTCGGCGACGAAGGCACGCTGCGTGTCCAGCGAGCGGCCCAGCCGCTGCAGCAGCGCGTTCAGTGCCGCCACCAGCGGCGCAACCTCGTCGGGCAGGCCGTCGGTTGGCAGCGGCGCCAGCGACTGTTCGTCACGCTGGCGCACGTCGGCCGCCACGCGCTGCAACGGGCGCAGCGCCAGTGCGGTCAGCCACCAGGCGGCCGCCGCCATGAACGGCGCCAGCAGCAGCAGCGGCAGCACCGCGCGCCACGCCGCGTCGGCCGCCAGCTTGCGGCGGATCGCCAGCGGCTGCGACACCTGGATCACGCGGCCGGGCATTGCCACGCTGAAGCTGCGCCACACCTGCGCAGCCACCGTCACGTCGGCGAAACCGAGCTGCGCGCGCTGCGGCAGCGCCTCGTGCCGCCTTGTCGCATAGATCGCGCGGCCGTCCGAGGTCCACACCTGCACCACGAAATCGAGCTGCTCGTCGACCAGCGCGCTGGCCTGCGCCGGTGCCACCTCGCCCTGGTCACGCAGCGACAGCGCCATCTGCCGCAGCTGGTAGTCGAACAGCGCTTCGGTCTCGATGCGCACGTTGCGGTAGCTGATGCTGCCCACCGCCAGCACCGCCACCGCCAGCAGGCCGAGCACCGCCAGCAGCACGCGCCCGCGCAGCGAATTCATGCGGCGGTGTCGAGGAAGTAGCCGACGCCGCGCATGCTGCGGATGAACTCGGGCCCCAGCTTCTTGCGCAGCTGGTGCACGTACACCGACACCGCGTTGCTCTCGATCTCCTCGCCCCAGCCGTAGAGCCGGTCTTCGATCTGCGCGCGCGACAGCACCGCGCCCGGGCGCTGCATCAGCAGCTCCAGCACCGCGTATTCGCGCGCCGACAGCAGCACCGGCTGGCCGTCGCGCATCACCTGCCGCGTGGCCGGGTCGAGCGTCACGCCGCCATGCGCCAGCAGCGGCACCGCGCGCCCGGCCTGGCGGCGCAGCACCGCGCGCATGCGCGCACCCAGTTCGTCCAGATCGAAGGGCTTGACCAGGTAGTCGTCGGCGCCGGCGTCCAGCCCGGCCACCTTGTCGCCGGGGCCGTCGCGCGCGGTCAGCACGATCACCGGCGTGGCGTCACCGCGGCCGCGCAGCGCGCGCAGCACGTCCAGGCCGTGGCCCCGCGGCAGACCCAGGTCCAGCAGCACCAGGTCGAAGCGTTCGCTGGCCAGCGTGGATTGCGCCGCGGCCGCGTCGCGCACCCAGTCGACCGCGTGACCTTCCATGCGCAGCGCCGCGCGCAGCGAGTCGCCGATCATCGGGTCGTCTTCCACCAGCAAGAAGCGCATCGCGGGCCCGCGGTGATTGCCAAGGCGAACGAGCATAGCCTGCGCCAGTCGGCCGGGCCCGGGGGGCAGAATGCGTGCGTCATCGCCCGACCGGAGACCCGCCTTGAAGATGCATCGACGCAGCGTGCTCGGCGCCGCCGCCGCCTTTGCCGCCCCCGCGCTGCTGCGCGCGCAAGCGCTGGAAAAGCCCAAGCTGACGATCGCGGTGGGCGGCAAGAACCTGCTGTACTACCTGCCGCTGACCATCGCCGAGCAGTTGGGCTACTTCAAGCAAGAGGGGCTGGACGTCACCATCGTCGACTTCGCCGGCGGCGCGCGTGCGCTACAGGCGGTGGTCGGCGGCAGCGCCGACGTGGTCTCGGGCGCGTTCGAGCACACGGTGAACATGCAGTTCAAGGGCCAACCGATGCGCGCCTTCGTGCTGCAAGGGCGCGTGCCGATGATCGTGCTGGGCGTCAACCCGAAGACGCTGCCCAACTACAAGTCGGTGGCCGACCTGAAGGGCAAGAAGATCGGCGTCACCGCGCCGGGCAGCTCGACCAACGTGATGGTCAACTTCATCCTTGCCAAGGCCGGCTTGAAGCCCAGCGACGTGGCCATCGTCGGCGTCGGCGGCGGCCAGGGCGCGGTGGCGGCGATGCGCGCCGGCCAGATCGACGCCATCAGCAACCTCGACCCGGTGATCACGCTGCTGCTGCGCTCGGGCGACCTGAAGATCGTCTCCGACACGCGCGTCGTCGCCGAGTCGGACCAGGTCTTCGGCGGGCCGATGCCGGCCGGCTGCCTGTACGCGCCGCAGCCCTTCATCGACAAGAACCCGGCCACCGTGCAGGCGCTGGCCAACGCGATGGTGCGCGCCAACAAGTGGATTCAAGCGGCGGGCCCAGGCGAGGTCATCAAGGCCGTGCCCGAGAGCTACCTGCTCGGCGACCGCGCGGTCTACATCGATGCCTTCCTGGCGGCCAAACCCGCGCTGTCACCCGACGGGATGATCCCCGAGGCCGGGCCGCAGACCGCATTCCGTGCGCTGGCCAGCATCGACCCGGAGATCGCCAAGGCCAAGCTGGACCTGAACGCGGTCTACACCAATCACTTCGTGAAGAAGGCCAACGCCAGGTATCCGAAGGGCTGAGGCGGTTTGCGCCTTGTGCCTTGTGCCTTGTGCCGCGCCCACAGCGCGGCGGCGAGCGCCTCAGCGCGCCTGTTGCAGATGCAGCGGGTCGGCCGGGTCGGCAGCGGCGGGCTCGGCCGACTGGGCCATGACCTTGTCCAGGTCGAGCACCAGGGCGCCATCGGGCGCCTCGACCGCGATGCTGCGGCCCAGGCTGTCGAGTCGGGCCTTGTCGTGCACGCGGATCTTCAGCCCCGACGGGTAGCCGCTGAAGGGCTCGAATACCAGCAACGAGGCCATGTCCAGCTTGTGCGTGGTGTCGCTCATCGCGCAACTCCTTACTTGTGGCGCACGCCGTCGGCGAAGCATACCGCGGACAGGCTGTCGGCATAGGTGCCGACGATCTGCTGCACTCGCGGGTCGTCGAAGCAGGTTTCGTCCAGGCCGGCATCGCTGTCCAGGTTGAGCATGCCCACGACCACGCCGTTCATCCAGATGGGCGCCGAGTACACCGACTTCAAGCTCGCCACGGCCTTCTTCTGCGCGGCGTCCAGACTTCCGGCTGCCGCACCGAAGCCCGGCCGTGTGGCGTCGAAGAGGCCAGCCACGCCGTTCTTCCAGGCCCAGCCACCCACGCCCTGCCCCTTGCGCCAGCGCATCACGCGTTCCTCGTTGGTGTACGCGGCCGAGCCGGGCAGCCGGGCGGTGTAGTAGATGCGCAGGTAGCGCCAGACCTTCCAGCGGCTGGTCAGCAGCATGACGTTGATGCGCACGCTCGGTTGGCTTTGCCGGTTCATGGCCTGCATGAACTCGTAATACTTCGCCAGCAGGCTGGCCAGATAGGCGCTGGCGATCACGTCGGCCTTGCGCGGCCGGTCGGGCGGCACCGGGTTGCCGAGCACCACGTAGGCCTGCTGCAACGCCAGACACACGGTGAGCGCGGCGCCCAGCCACAGCACGCTTGCCTGGCTCAGCGAGCCGGCCGCCTTGAGCGTGTTCAGCCATTGCCAGCCCACCGCCAGCAACACCGTGAAGAACACCGTCAAGAACTTCTTCATCGCGCACCTCCCGCGGCCGGCCGCCGCGGCGGGCTGCGCGGCGGGCTGCGCGGCCACTATGCCACCGCGCACCCCTTCACCCGCGCGCCGCCGAGCTTGGCGCAACCGTGGAGAATGGCCAGCGCCGCGGCGGCGCCGCTGAGCACCGTCGTCGGCAGCCCGGGAGGCTTCCATGACGCCATCGGCCACCCCCACGACCGCTGCGGCGGCCGCTGCGATCGAGTTGCGCGACTACGCACTCAGCCACAACCTGGGCGTCACCTCGGGCGCCGTGTTCCTCACCGGCACCCAGGCGCTGGTGCGGCTGCTGCTGATGCAGCGCGCGCTCGACGCCAAGGCCGGGCTGGCCACCGCCGGCTTCGTCAGCGGCTATCGCGGCAGCCCGCTGGGCATGGTCGACCAGCAATTGTGGAAGGCGGGCAAGCTGCTCGACGCCGCCGGCGTGCAGTTCCTGCCGGCGATCAACGAGGACCTGGCCGCCACCGCCTGCCTGGGCACGCAGCGCGCGGCGCTGGACGACCAGCGCACCGTCGACGGCGTGTTTGCGATGTGGTACGGCAAGGGCCCGGGCGTCGACCGCGCCGGCGACGCGCTGAAGCACGGCAACGCCTACGGCAGCGCCAAGCTCGGCGGCGTGCTCGCGGTGTGCGGCGACGACCACGGCTGCGTGTCCTCGTCGATGCCGCACCAAAGCGACACCGCGCTGCAGCACTTCGGCATGCCGGTGCTGCACCCGGCCAATGTCGCCGAGTACCTGGAGTTCGGCCTCTATGGCTGGGCGCTGTCGCGCTTTTCCGGCGCGTGGGTCGGCTTCAAGGCGATCAGCGAGGTGGTCGAGTCGGGCATGACGGTCGACCTGGACGCGGTGCCGCTGGACTTCACGCTGCCGGTGCAGCACACGCCCGCGGTGGACCTGCACATCCGCAGCGTCGACCTGCCCTCGCTGGCGCTGGAAGAGCGCGTCGCGCACAAGCTGGCGGCGGTGCGCGCCTTCGCCAAGGTCAACGGCGTCGACAAGCACATTGTCGTCAGCCCGCGCGCCACCTTGGGCATCGTCACCGTGGGCAAGGCGCACTTCGACTTCATGGAGGTGCTGCGCCGCCTCGAGCTGGACCCGAACGCGCTCGCCGCCGCCGGTGTGCGGCTGTACAAGGTGGGGCTGGTGTGGCCGCTGGAGCCCACGCGCATCGCCGAGTTCGCGCAGGGCCTGAGCGACATCCTGGTGGTGGAGGAAAAGGCACCGGTGGTCGAGCGCCAGATCAAGGAGCTGCTGTACCACCTGCCCGACGCGCAGCGCCCGCGTGTGGTCGGCAAGTTCGACGAGCACGGCCAGCCGGTGCTGTCGGCGCTGGGCGAGTTGCGCCCGAGCCGCATCATGCCCACCGTGGCCGAATGGCTGGCGCGGCTGAACCCGGCGCTGGACCGGCGCCATCTGGTGGTGGACTTCATCACCCCCGAGCTGCTCAGCAACGAGGGCGATGCGGTCAAGCGCCAACCGTACTTCTGCTCGGGCTGCCCGCACAACACCAGCACCCGGCTGCCCGAGGGCTCGCGCGCGCTGGCCGGCATCGGCTGCCACTTCATGGCCAGCTGGATGGAGCGCGGCACCTCGGGGCTGATCCAGATGGGTGCCGAGGGTGTCGACTGGGCCGCGCACTCGCGCTTCACGCGCGCCAGGCACGTGTTCCAGAACCTGGGCGACGGCACCTACTTTCATTCGGGCTTGCTGGCGATCCGCCAGGCGGTGGCCGCCGGGGCCACCATGACCTACAAGATCCTCTACAACGACGCGGTGGCGATGACCGGCGGCCAGCCGGTCGACGGCCAGATCAGCGTGCCGCAGATCGCGCGCCAGGTCGAAGCCGAGGGCGTGAAGAAGCTGGTGGTCGTCAGCGACGAGATTCACAAGTACAACGGCCGCCACGGCGAGTTCCCGGCCGGCACCAGCTTCCACGACCGCGGCGAGCTGGATGCGGTGCAGCGCACCTTGCGCGAGGTGCAAGGCGTGAGCTGCCTGATCTACGACCAGACCTGCGCGGCCGAGAAGCGCCGCCGCCGCAAGAAGAACGAGTTCCCCGATCCACCGCAGCGTGTCTTCATCAACGAGGCGGTGTGCGAAGGCTGCGGCGACTGCGGCGAGGCCAGCAACTGCCTGAGCGTGATCCCGCTGGAAACGCCGTTCGGGCGCAAGCGCACGATCGAGCAGAGCTCGTGCAACAAGGATTTCTCCTGCGTCAACGGCTTTTGCCCCAGCTTCGTCACGGTGCACGGCGCGGTGCTGAAAAAGCGCGCCGGCGCCGCCTACACGCCCGAGGATCTGCAGCGCGAACTCGCCGCCATCGGCGAGCCGCCGGCCTGGGACTGGAGCGGGCCCTTCGATCTGCTGGTCACCGGCGTCGGCGGTACCGGCGTCGTCACGGTGGGCGCGGTGGTGGCGATGGCCGCGCACCTGGAACGCAAGCAGGCCTCGGTGCTCGACTTCATGGGCTTTGCGCAAAAGGGCGGCGCGGTGCTGAGCTTCGTGCGGCTGGCGCCCAGTGCCGACCTGCTGAACCAGGTGCGCATCGACACCCAGCAGGCCGACGTGATCCTGGCCTGCGACCTGGTGGTCGGCGCCGGCGCCGATGCGCTGGGCACGGTGCGCCACGACCGCACGGTGATCATCGCCAACGCGCACGAGCTGCCCACCGCCGCCTTCGTGCGCTCACCCGACGCCACGCTGCACGCGCCCGCGCTGCTGGCCAAGATGCGCCACGCGGTGGGCCGCAACGCGCTGCTGCGCACGCTGGACGCGCAAGGCATCGCGCAGCGCCTGATGGGCGACACCATGCCGAGCAACATCGTGATGCTGGGCGCGTGCTGGCAGGCGGGGCTGATTCCGCTGAGCCACGCCGCGCTGATGCGTGCGCTCGAACTCAATGGCGTGGCGGTGGCGGCCAACCAGACCGCCTTCGCGCTGGGCCGGCTGGCCTACGCCGCGCCCGACGCGCTGGCGCGGCTGGCAGGGCAGTCTGCCGCGCTGCCGCCGGGCACGGTGGCGGTGGCGCTGCCGGTGTCGATGCCGCTGGACGGCCCCAGCGGCCTGATCGAGCGCCACGTCGAGCACCACGTCGAGCATCTGGCCGGCTACCAGGACGCGGCCTATGCCGCGCTGTACCGCAGCCGCATCGAGCGTGTGCGCGCCGCCGAGCTGGCGCTGGCCGAGGCCGGGCGCGCGCTGCGGCTGACCCGCGCCGCCGCCTCGGCGCTGGGCAAGGCGATGGCGATCAAGGACGAGTACGAAGTCGCGCGGCTGTACACCGACGGCCGCTTCGAGCGCGCGCTGGCCGAGCAGTTCGAGCGCTGGGACGCCTTGAGCTTCCACATGGCACCGCCGCTGCTCAGCCGCCCCGGCCCGGACGGCCGCGCGAAGAAGATGGTCTTCGGCGGCTGGATGCACAGCGTGCTGCGCCTGCTGGCGCCGTGGAAGACGCTGCGCGGCAGCTGGCTCGACCCCTTCGGCCGCAGTGCCGAGCGCCGCGAAGAGCGCCGCTGGCGCGACGACTACGCGGCGCTGCTGGAACACCTCGCCGCCACGCTGAGCGCCGAGCGGCTGCCGCTGGCGCTGGAGCTGGCGCGACTGCCCGAGTCGGTGCGCGGCTACGGCCACGTCAAGCTGGCGAACCTGGCGCTGGCGCGCGCGAAGTGGGCGGACCTGCGCCAGCGCTGGGACGCCGCTGAGCCCGGCGGCCGCCAGCGCGCCGCCAGCGCGCGCAGCGGCCGGGCTTCGACCCCGGCCTGAGACGCCGAGCACAACGCTCGCCGCCTCATCACGGGCATCAAGCCCGCGTCACGAAGGGGTCAGCATCAGCAGCACCGGCGAGCCGGTGGGGCGCAGCGTGCCGGCATCGAACAGGCCCGCGAGCAGCGCCAGCAGCACGCCCACGCCCATGCCGTAGCCCGGGCAGGCGTGGCGGCCGTGGATCGGGCTGCAAGGGTCGCGGCTGCCGCCGAACACCAGCTCGTCGTAGGCCGCGCGCGGCCCCGGCAGATCCGCCAGCGCCGAGCGCACGCCCAGCACCACGCGCCGCGCCGGGTCGCGCACCGGCACGCCGCGCCGCACCGGGCAGCGCCACAGCATCTCGGGCACCGGATGGTCCTGCATCGCATCGAGCAGCGGGCGCCGCAATGCGTCGCGTGCGCGCGCATAGGCGGTGGGCGCGCCGGGCGGCGCCTCGGCCAGCGCCTGCTGGTGCTGCCACAGCGTGCCGCCTTCGATCCAGTGGCGCAGCGTGCGCAGGAAGTTGCCGTGCACCGTGGGCGGAAAACCCAGCAGCATGCCGCCGATGCTGTTGACCACCACCTCCTGTGCCACGCCGGCCTCATGCAGCCGCGACACGATCTGCTGCGTCAGGCTGCCCTGGGCGCCGGCCGCGAGCATCTTCGCCACCGCCTCGCGCACCCGCGCGCCTTCGAGCCGCGCGCGCCGCACCACCGCGGCACCGGGGTGCGGCGAGAAGATCGTGCGCGACGAGCTGATGATGCTTCCCGGGCAGCGCGGCAACTCGTCATCGGCGGCCGGCGTGTCGGTCCAGCCGCCGGCGCGCATCCAGCGCGGCGCGGCGCCGCTGTCGGGCAGGCCGAACCACAGGCTGCACAGCCGCGCCAGCAGCGTTTCGCTCAAGTTCACCAGGTCGATCGCGGCGCGCGGCGGCGCCGACGGCAGGTAGCCCGGCCGCGGCTGCACCATCTGGGCCATAGCGGCCAGGATCTTGCGCACGATCGGCAGCGCGACATCGAATGCGGCTTGCTCGCCGACCGCGTCGATCACCGCGTTCACCACCGGCGCGGCCGCCCGGTACTCGGCAGTGCAGGCGTCCTGCCC
>CALBTN010000380.1 GCA_937967345.1 uncultured Rubrivivax sp.
CGGGCTGGACCTGGTGGAGTGGCAGCTGCGCGTGGCCGCCGGCGAGCCGCTGCCGCTGCGCCAGGACCAGCTGACGATCGACGGCCACGCGATCGAGGCGCGAATCTACGCTGAAGACCCCGACAAGGGTTTCCTGCCGTCCACCGGCAAGCTGCTGCACCTGTCGCCGCCGCTGGAAAGCGAACACGTGCGCGTGGACACCGGGGTCGAGCAGGGTGACGCGATCACGCCGTACTACGACCCGATGATCGCCAAGCTGATCGTGTGGGACGCCACGCGCGACGCGGCGCTGGCGCGCATGCGCCAGGCGCTCGCGCACTACCGCGTGGTCGGCGTGGCCAACAACGTCGAGTTCCTGTCGCGGCTGGTGGCGGTGCCGTCCTTCGCCCACGCCGACCTGGACACCGCGCTGATCGAGCGCGAACAGGCCAACCTGTTCCCCGAGAAGTCGGCCGTGCCCGACGAGGTCTGGCTGCTGGCAGCGCTGGCCGAACTGCAGCGCGAGGCCGCCGTGGCGCGCCAGGCGGCCGACCGCGATTCGCCGTGGCGCATGCTCGACGGCTGGCGGCTCAACGGCCGCGCCACGCGCGGCATCAGCCTGCGCTATGGCGAGCAACTGCGCGAGGTGTCGGTGCAGGTTGCGGCCGGCGGCTTCGAGCTCGGCCTGGACGGGCGCATCGTGTTCGCGCGCGGCATTGCCGGGGCCAACAGCCTGCTGCACGCGCAGCTGGGCGAGCGCCGCGTGCACGCCACCGTGGTGGTCAGCGGGGAACGCCGCCACGTCTTCTTCGAAGGCCGCTCGTGGCCGTTGGCGCTGGTCGATACGCTCAATGTCGGCGGTGCCGGCGAAGACGTGGAAGGCGGGCTGAAGGCGCCGATGCCGGGCAAGGTGATCGCGCTGATCGCGCAGGTCGGCGCCCAGGTCGACAAGGGCGCGCCGCTGCTGGTGCTGGAAGCGATGAAGATGGAGCACACCATCCATGCGCCCAAGGCGGGTACGCTGAAGGCCTTCCGCTATGCGGTGGGCGACCAGGTGGTCGACGGTGTCGACCTGGTCGACTTCGAGGCCGCACCGTGAAGGTCCGCATCGTCGAGATGGGGCCCAGAGACGGCCTGCAAAACGAAAAGCAGGTCGTTCCGCTGGCCGTCAAGCTGGAGCTGATCGACCGGCTCGCCGCCGCTGGCCTGCGCGAGATCGAAGCCACTTCCTTCGTCTCGCCGAAGTGGGTGCCGCAGATGGCAGACCATGCCGAGCTGATGCGCGCGCTGCAGCGCCGCCCCGGCGTCGACTACCCGGTGCTGACGCCCAACCTGCAGGGCTTCGAGGCCGCGCTGGCGGCCGGCGCCGACCACGTGGCGGTATTTGCCGCCGCGTCCGAGGCCTTCTCGAAGAAGAACATCAACTGCAGCATCGCCGAGTCGATCGAACGCTTCATGCCGGTGATGGCGGCGGCGCGCGCGGCCGGCGTGCGCGTGCGCGGCTACGTGTCCTGCGTCATCGGCTGCCCCTACGAAGGCGCGGTCGCGCCGGCCAAGGTGGCCGAGGTGGCGCAGCGTCTGGCCGACATCGGCTGCCACGAAGTGTCGCTGGGCGACACCATCGGCGTGGGCACGCCGGCGTCGGTGCAGCGCATGCTCGAGGCGGTGGCCGCGCGCGTGCCGCTCGAACGCCTGGCCGGGCACTACCACGACACCTACGGCATGGCGGTAGCCAACGTCCATGCGTCGTACCAGTTCGGGTTGCGTGCCTTCGACGCCTCGGTCGGCGGGCTGGGTGGCTGCCCCTATGCCAAGGGCGCGACCGGCAATGTCGCCACCGAGGACGTGGTGTACCTGCTGCACGGCCTGGGCGCCGAGACCGGCATCGACCTGGATGCGCTGGTGGACGTGGGCTGCTGGATCAGCGCGCAGCTGGGGCGCGACAACGCCTCGCGCGTGGCGCGTGCAGTTTCGGCCAAGCGCGCCGGCAGCAAGCCATGATCGTGCTGTACCACTGCGCCAACGCGCGTTCGTTTCGTGCGCTGTGGATGCTCGAGGAACTGGGGCTGCCGTGCGATCTGCGCATGCTGCCCTTTCCGCCGCGCGTGCTGAAGAAGGACTACCTCGACCTCAACCCGCTGGGCACGATTCCGCTGCTGCTCGACGGCGACGTGCGGCTCACCGAATCGGCGGCGATCTGCCAGTACCTGGCCGTCAAACATTCGCCGCGCGCACTGAATGTCGAGCTCGACGAGCCGGGTTTTGCCGACTACCTGAATTTCCTGCATTTCGGCGAAGCCACGTTGACTTTCCCGCAGACGCTGCTGCTGCGCT
Organism: uncultured Rubrivivax sp.; assembly: GCA_937967345.1. Classification (GTDB taxonomy): domain Bacteria; phylum Pseudomonadota; class Gammaproteobacteria; order Burkholderiales; family Burkholderiaceae_C; genus Rubrivivax. The sequence goes on from CALBTN010000380.1 coordinate 2,314, forward strand.
ACGGCCAGTTCGAGCCGCCCGAGCGGCGCCAGCCGCAGGTGGTCGACGACTACACCAAGTGGTTCCTGGCGCGGCTGCGCACGCTGCAAGCCCGGCTCGAGGCGGCGCCTAACCTGGCTGCGGGGCGCTTCACCGCGGCCGACGTGTCGGTGGGCTACGCCCTGATGCTGGCCGAGATCTTGAAGCTGTCGCCGCGCTTCACGCCGGCGGTGGCCGCCTACTGGCAGCGGCTGCAGCAGCGGCCGGCGATGCGCCGCGCACTGCAACGCCAGGACGATGCCGCGCGCGAGCAGGGTGTCACCGCCGGCCTGGCCATCGGACCTGCCTGAACGCTGCGCCCGGGCGCATTTGCGTCGCCAGCGCAGGCCGCGCCTGGGTTGTGGGCGGATCAGAAGCCCGCGCCGGGCTGTCGCAGGAACTCGATCTCCTCGGGCGTCGACGCGCGGCCCAGCAGCGCATTGCGGTGCGGGAAGCGGCCGAAGCGCGCGACGATGACGCAGTGCTTTTGCGCCCACTCGACCAGCCCGGCCAGCGCCGGCTCGTCGGCAGCCAGCTGCGTGAACAGCGCGACTGCGCGGCGTTGCTCGCTCAGGTCTTCGGCGTGCTCGAAAGGCAGGTAGACGAACTGGCGCATCACGCCGGGCAGCGCCCGATCGGCGCCAGCGGCCACCATGGCGCGGGCCGCGGCCAGCGCCAGCGCATCGCCATCGACCATGCGTGCGCTGTCGCGAAAGGCGTTGCGCGTGAACTGGTCGAGCACCACGATCTGCGCCACCGCGCCGCGCGGTGTGCTCGCCCAGCCGGCGAGCTCGCCGCGCAATGCGGCTTCGATCAACGCGCCGAAGCGCTGCGCGATCCGGGCATCGAAGGCCGCGTCCTTGCGAAACCACTGTTCACGCGGACGCAGGTGGTCGGCAGCGCCGGGCGGGCCGAACCAGAAGTCCAGCACTTCGCTGGCGCGCGCATCGATCGGCTCGTTCATTCAGTGCTCCAACAGATCGTGCGTGTCGGCATGGCGGCGCATGTAGGCGGCGACGTAGCTGCAGGTCGGCCGCACCTTCAGCCCCTGCGCGCGCGCGTGCGCCAGTGCTGCTTGCACCAGCCGCGCGGCGATGCCGCGGCCTTCCGAGCGCGGCGGCACGCCGGTGTGCACGATATCCATCACGCCGCCGCCGAGCCGGTAGCTGCAGTCGGCCAGGCCGCCATCGACCTGCAGCTCGAAGCGCGAGGCCGCGGCGTTGTGCTGCACGCTCGGTTCGTTCATGGGGTTTCCAACTGCTGCCATAGGAAGGCGAACTCCAGCGCCATCATGTCGGCGCGCTGCGCATTGTCGGCCGCGCCGCCGTGGCCGCCTTCGATGTTCTCGTACAGCCACGCCGTGTGGCCGCGCTCGCGCAAGCGCGCCGCCATCTTGCGCGCATGGCCGGGGTGCACGCGGTCGTCGCGCGTGCTGGTGGTGAACAGCACCGCCGGCAGCTCGACCTCGGCCGGCGGCACGTTGTGATACGGGCTGTATTTGGCGATGCTTTCCCATTGCGCCGCGTCGTCGGGGTCGCCGTACTCGGCCATCCAGCTGGCGCCGGCCAGCAGCCGGTGGTAGCGGCGCATGTCCAGCAGCGGCACCTGGCACACCACGGCACACAACAGCTCGGGGCGCTGCAGCATCACCGCGCCGACCAGCAGCCCGCCGTTGCTGCCGCCCTTGATCGCCAGCCGCCGCGGCGTGGTGATGTTGGCGGCGATCAAGTCCTCGGCCACGGCGATGAAATCGTCGAACGCGGTCTGGCGCTTGGCCTTCAGCGCTGCTTGGTGCCAGCCGGGGCCGAACTCGCCGCCGCCGCGGATGTTGGCCACCACCTGCACGCCGCCGCGTTCGTACCAGGCCGCGCCGGTGCTGCCTGCGTACTGCGGCTGCAGCGGCACCTCGAAGCCGCCATAGCCGTACAGCAGCGTCGCGTTGCGGCCATCGGCACGGGCGCCGGCGGGCCAGATCACGAAGTAGGGGATGCGCGTGCCATCCTTGGATGTCGCAAAGCGCTGCTCGACGCGCATGCCGCGGGCATCGAAGTAGGCCGAGCGTGCCTTCAGCGGCTCGAGCCGGTCGTTGCCGCTGCGGCCCAACAGCAGCGAATCGGGCGTGAGGAAGTCGGTGTAGGTCAGCAGGTAGTGCTCGCCCAGCGGGTCGTCGGCGACCAGCGGGTCGTGCAGGCTTTGCGCCGACAGCGTGCCGGGAAACGGTGCGGCGACGGCGCGGGCGCGCCAGCCGCTGGCGTCCAGGCGCTGCTCCTCGATGCGCCCGGCGACGTTGTCCAGCAGTTCCAGCAGCAGGGTCGAGCGCAGCGCCGCGTAGCCGGCCAGCGAGCGCGTGGCACTCGGCGTGAACAGCGCGTGCCATGCCGCGCGCCCGGCAATGAACGCCGCCGCATCGCTGGCCAGCAGCGCGCCGCGCGGCCAGACCGTGCTGCCGTCGTGCCAGTCGCTGCGCAGCAGCAGCAGTACCTGGTCGTACCAGAAGGCTAGCTGCGCATCGGCCGGCTTGGGCAGCGGCTGCAACCGGTCGCCGCCGTGGCTGCCGTCGCCGGCCGCGCCGGGCACGAGCAGCGCATCCTCGCTGCTGAAGAAGTCGGGCGCGCGGCGCAGCAGCGTGCGCTCGAAGCCGGGCGTGAGGTCCACATGGACGCTGACCGCGACATCGCTGGGCAAGCCCTCGAACACCGTCACCGCCTCAGTCAGCGGCTGGCCGCGCCGCCAGCGCTTGATGACGCGCGGGTAGCCCGAGTCGGTGAGCGTGCCCGTGCCGAAGTCGGTGCCGACGTAGACGGTGTCGATGTCGGCCCAGGCC
>CALBTN010000381.1 GCA_937967345.1 uncultured Rubrivivax sp.
CCCCCGGCAGCGCGCCCGGCTGGGCCGCCGGGCGCAGCCGCCAGCCGCTGACGCGATAACCCTGCTGCGCGATGCGCTCGGCCGCGGTGCGCCCCATCTGCCCCAGGCCCAGCACCAGCACCTGCAGCTGATCGGCGCGGCGCGACGGCCTGGGCTGCCAGCGCCGCTGCTGCTGGTCGCGCGCATAGTCGAAGCCGCCGCGGTGCAGCGCCAGCGTGGCCCACAGCGCGGTTTCGGCCATCGACGCGTTCATCGCCGGGTCGACCATGCGCGCGATCGGCACGCCCGACGGCAGCGTGGGGTCGCGCAGCAGCCGCTCGACGCCGGCCCACAGCGACTGGATCAGCCGCAGCCGCGGCAGTCCGAGCAGGCTGCCGGGCCGCGGGTTGGCGACCACCGCCACCTGCACCGTGTCGGCCACGGCCAGCGCCTGCGCGCGGTCGAGCCAGCGCACCTCGGGCAGCGCGGCGCCGAGCCAGTGGTGCCAATCGCGCAGTTCCGCGGCGTCGAACTCGCCGCTGAGCAGGATGTTCATGCCGCCGCAGCGTAGCGCAAGCGCTGCAAGGCCAGGCGCAGCGTGCGCTCGCGCACCGCGCTGCGATCGCCCGGCAGTTGCAGCCGCTCGGCCTGCAGTTGCAGCCCCGCGCTGCTGCGCTGTGCCAGCGCCAGCCACACCAGGCCCACCGGCTTGCCCGGCACCGCGCCGCCGGGCCCGGCGATGCCGGTCACGGCCAGCGCCAGATCGACGCCGGCCTGCGCGGCGGCGCCTTGCGCCATGGCGCGCGCCACCGCCTCGCTGACCGCGCCATGCGCGGCGATCAATGCGGCGTCCACGCCCAGCATCTGCGTCTTGGCCAGGTTGCTGTAGCTGACATAACCGCGTTCGAACCAGTCGCTGGAGCCGGCCACCGAGGTGCAGGCGGCGGCGATCAGGCCGCCGGTGCAGCTTTCGGCGGTGGCCAGGCGCCAGCCGCGGCGGCGCAGCGCATCGCCCAGCGCCGTCACCTCGTCTTGCAGCTCGTTCAGCTCCATAGCGAGCGCGCGGGCAGCATCAGCACCAGCGTGCACGCCGCGGCGACCAGGTCGTCGAACAGGATGCCGAAACCCTGCGCCCAGCCCAGGGCGACGCCCGGTGCCGGCTTGAACAGCCGGTCGGCCCAGCCCACCGGGCCGGGCTTGACGGCGTCGAAGAAGCGAAACAGCGCAAAGGCCAGCAGCTGTGCCCACCAGGGCGCCGGCGCGATCAGCCACAGCACCGCCCAGAAGGCGATGACTTCATCCCAGACGATCGCGCCCGGGTCGGCCACGCCGAGGTGGCGCGCGCACAGCGTGCACGCCCACACCCCGAGCAGCAAAGCGGCAGGAAGCAGCGCCAGCCACGGCAGCGGGCCGAAGGCGTGCTCCAGCAGCACGAAGGCGGCCCAGGCGGCGAGCGTGCCGGCGGTGCCCGGCGCGCGCGGCGCCAAGCCGCTGCCGAAGCCCAGCGCGATCCAGTGCGCCGGGTGGCGCAACATGAAGCGCAGCGTGGCCGGCGAGGTCGCGTTCATGTGTCGATCAGGTCTTGAAGTGGTCGAAACCGCCGGCGCGCACATCGAGCGGCCGCCCGCTGCCATCGGTGACGGTCAGCGCCGCGCCGGGCTCGATGCGGCCGATGCAGGCCACCGCCACGCCGGCGTCGCGTGCGGCGCCGAGCACCGCGCCACGCCGCTCGGGTGCGGCGCTGAACAGCAGTTCGTAGTCGTCGCCGCCGTGCAGCTGCAGCTCGCGGCGCAGTGCCGGCGCCAGTGCGGCCAGCGCCGCGCTCGCCGGCAGCGCATCGGCGTCGAGCCGCGCTCCGACGGCAGAGCGGCGCAGCAGGTGGCCCAGGTCGCCGAGCAGGCCGTCGCTGATGTCGATGGCGCTGCTGGCGATGCCGCGCAGCCGCTGGCCGAGCGCGACGCGCGGCTCGGGCATCTCCATCGCGCGGCGCCAGTGCTCGAACGACGCCGCATCCGCCGCCAGCGTGCCGCGAAACACCTCCAGCGCGGCGCGCGCGTCGCCCAGGCTGCCGCTGACCCACAGCTCGTCGCCGACGCGCGCGCCGCTGCGCAGCAGTGCCGAGCCCGCCGGCACCTGGCCGAATACGGTGACGCAGATGTTCAGCGGCCCGGCGGTGGTGTCGCCGCCCACCAGTTCGATGGCATGGCGCTCGGCCAGCCCGTACAGGCCGTCAGAAAAGCCGGCGAGGAAGGCGGCGTCGGCGCGCGGCAGCGCCAGCGCCAGCACGAAGCCCATCGGCTCGGCGCCACAGGCGGCCAGATCGCTCAGGTTGACCGCCAGCGCCTTGTGGCCCAGGCAGTGCGGCGCCACCGTGCTGAGGAAGTGCCGGCCCTCGACCAGCATGTCGCTGGACACGCACAACTGCATGCCCGGCGTGGGCGCGAGCAGCGCGCAGTCGTCGCCGGCGCCGAGCACGGCGCGCCGCGTTGGCCGCGTGAAGTAACGCTCGATCAGTTCGAATTCGCCCATTGCCATGCCCGCATTGTGGCTGTGCGGTGCGCGCTGGACGGGCTTGCCGCGCACGATGCGCCCGCGCGCGGGGGCACTCCTAGAATCGGCGCGCCAGCGCGCAACGCGCGCGGCCACGCGACCCACAACCCACACAGCGGAGACAACGCCGTGCCGACCGAAGACAACAAGGGCGCCGAGCTGCGCCAGGCGGCGCTCGAGTACCACGAGCATCCGGTGCCGGGCAAGCTCGCCATCGTCGCGACCAAGCAGATGAGCAACCAGCACGATCTGTCGCTGGCTTATTCGCCGGGTGTGGCCGCGGCCTGCGAGGAGATCGTCGCCGATCCGGCCAACGCCTTTCGCTACACCGCGCGCGGCAACCTGGTGGCGGTGATCAGCAACGGCACCGCGGTGCTCGGCCTGGGCGACATCGGCCCGCTGGCGTCCAAGCCGGTGATGGAAGGCAAGGCGGTGCTGTTCAAGAAGTTCGCCGACATCGACGTCTTCGACCTCGAGGTCAACGAGAAGGACGTCGACAAGCTGGTCGAGATCATCGCCGCGCTCGAGCCCAGCTTCGGCGGCATCAACCTCGAGGACATCAAGGCGCCGGACTGCTTCGCGGTCGAGCGCCGGCTGCGCGAGCGGCTGTCGATCCCGGTGTTCCACGACGACCAGCACGGCACCGCGATCGTCGTCGGCGCGGCGCTGCTGAACGCGCTGAAGGTGGCAGGCAAGGCCATCGGCGACATCAAGGTGGTGGCCAGCGGTGCCGGCGCGGCGGCGCTGGCCTGCCTGGGCATGCTGGTCAAGCTGGGCGTGCCGCAAGAGCACATCTGGGTCACCGACCTGGCCGGCGTGGTGTGGCAAGGCCGCACCGAGCTGATGGACGAGGACAAGGCGCGCTTCGCGCAGGCGACGCCGCTGCGCACGCTGGCCGAGGTGATCCCGGGCGCCGACGTGTTCCTGGGGCTGTCGGCCGGCGGCGTGCTCAAGCCCGAGATGGTGGCGACGATGGCAGCGCGCCCGGTGATCTTCGCGCTGGCCAACCCGACGCCGGAGATCGCGCCGGAACAGGCACTGGCGGTGCGCGCCGACGCGCTGATCGCCACCGGGCGCAGCGACTACCCGAACCAGGTCAACAACGTGCTGTGCTTCCCGTACATCTTCCGCGGGGCACTGGACAGCGGCGCGACCACCATCACCGACGCGATGGAGATTGCCGCGGTGCACGCGATCGCCGAGTTGGCGCAGGCCGAGCAAAGCGAGGTGGTGGCCGCGGCCTACGCCGGCCACACGCTGTCGTTCGGCCCCGAGTACCTGATCCCCAAGCCCTTCGATCCGCGGCTGATGATGAAGATCGCGCCGGCGGTGGCGCGCGCCGCGGCCGAATCCGGCGTCGCGAGCCGGCCGATCGCCGACTGGCAGGCCTACGCCGAGAAGCTGCAAAGCTTCGTCTATGCCTCGGGCCAGACCATGCGGCCGATCTTCACCTTGGCCAAGAACGCCAAGGCCAAGCGCGTGGCCTATGCCGAAGGCGAGGAAGAGCGCGTGCTGCGTGCGGTGCAGGTGGTGGCCGACGAAGACCTGGCGCGGCCCACGCTGATCGGCCGGCCGGCGGTGATCGCCGCGCGCGTGCAAAAGTTTGGCCTGCGCTTGCAGCAAGGCATTGACTACGACGTGGTCAACGTCGAGCAAGACGAGCGCTACCAGGACTTCTACAACACCTACCACCGCATGACCGAGCGCAAGGGCATGACGCTGCAGTTCGCCAAGATCGAGATGCGCCGGCGCCTGACCCTGATCGGCGCGATGCTGCTCGAAAAGGGCTACGTCGATGGCATGCTGTGCGGCACCTGGGGCACCACTGCGGCCCATCTGGACTACATCGACCAGGTCATCGGCAAGCGCGAAGGCGGCAGCCCCAACACCGAGCAGGACGTGCGCGCTTATGCCTGCATGAACGGGCTGATGCTGCCCGGGCGGCAGGTGTTCCTGGTCGACACCCACGTCAACGCCGATCCGACCGCCGAGGAACTGTGCGAGATCACGGTGATGGCGGCCGACGAGATGATGCGCTTTGGCATCACGCCGAAGGTGGCGCTGCTGTCGCACAGCAACTTCGGCAGCAGCAATGCACCCAGCGCGCTGAAGATGCGGCGCACGCTGGCGCTGCTGCGCGAGCAGGCCGCCTGGCTCGAAGTCGATGGCGAGATGCACGGTGACGTCGCGCTCGACGCCGCCGAGCGGCGCAAGACCATGCCGCGCAGCACCTTGACCGGCGAAGCCAACCTGCTGGTGCTGCCCAACATCGAAGCCGCCAACATCTCGTACAACCTGCTGAAGACGGCCGCCGGTGGCGGCATCGCGATCGGCCCGGTGCTGCTGGGCGCGGCCAAGCCGGTGCACATCCTGACGCCGTCGGCGACGGTGCGCCGCATCGTCAACATGACCGCGCTGACCGTTGCCGGCGCCAATGCCGCGCGCTGAGTGATGACCTTTCCAACCAGGCAACGTCGCTGCAGCTGCATCCCGGGTGTGTGCGCACACTGACTTTTACACTTCAGACAACCTTCGGCACCCCTAGGCTTGAGATTTCTGGCCGATTCGGCTAGCATTCCGGCTTCGTTTTCCAGGGTTATCCCGTGCTGGTGTGCCGTTTGCCGTCGCCAAGGCAGTCGTTGGGTAAGTTGGCGCTTGCAACCGCGGTCACATGGCTGATGGCGACCGGTACGGCGTTGGCGGATCACACGGCCGCCGAGGCCACGATGCCGACGGTGCCATTGGTGGCCTTGCCGGTGCAGGCACAGCACACTGAAGCCTTGATCCGCCAGGGTGGCCCGTTCCGTTACACCAAGGACGGCAGCGTGTTCGGCAACCGCGAGCGCTTGCTGCCATCGCACAAGCGCGGCTACTACCGCGAGTACACGGTGGTCACGCCCGGCGCGCACGACCGCGGCGCGCGGCGCATCGTGTGCGGCGGCAGTCAGCCAACGCGTCCGCAAACTTGTTACTACACGGCCGATCACTACGCGAGCTTTGCGCGCATCGTGCAGTGAGCGGCCAGACTCGAGCGATTCAGATCGAAGGAGGTACGTGACCATGCTGTTGCAAACCGTCCGTCCCAATATCGTGCAGGCGATACGCGCCTACCGGGTGGACGACTTGATGCAGGCCGCCGCCGGGGTGGGCCAGCACTTCCTCTACGCCAATCTGGCGGCGGCGCAGACCAAGCAGGACGTGCTCGACCGGATTGCCGAGTCGTTCCTCTTTCCGGCGCATTTCGGCAAGAACCTCGATGCGCTGTACGACTGCATGACCGACATCGTGCACAAGGCCGGCGCCCAGCCCGGCTTCGTCGTCGTGCTCGAGCAGTTGCCCGACAACCCGCGGTTCGACCGCGAGGCGCGCGAGCAGCTGCTCGACGTGTTCCGCGATGCTTCCGACTTCTGGGGGGAACGACGAATACCGTTCCGATGTTTCTATTCTTTTCAGTAGCCCGCTCCCTGGAAATCGGGTCAGGGGAGCGGGCTGAAGTGACCCAGGCGGTGGCCGACAAGCCGGCACCCAAGGCGACGGTGTCGAAGAACGGCAGCAACCCCAACTTCGGCATGAACATGCCGCTGATGAGCAGCGCCTTCGACACGGCGATGTGGCTGACCGCGGCTTGACGGCAGCGCGCCCCATCCAAGACGACGGCCCTCGCGGGCCGTTGTTTTTTGGCGCGCCAGCGTGTGCCGCGCGCGTTACCGCTGGTCCGGCGCCAGGCCCGCCGGCGGCGATCCGCGCAACTGTTCGGCCAGAGCCACGTACTGCGCGACCGGCACCTCCTCGGCGCGGCGCTGCAGATCGAAGCTGCCGCCAAAGCCGCGCGCGTCCAGCCAGCGCCCGAGCGTGTGGCGCAGCAGCTTGCGCCGCTGCGAGAACGCGGTCGCCACCAGTTCGCCGAGCAGCGGCGGCTGGCCGCCAACCAGCGGCAGCGGCTGCATCCGCACCACGGCCGAATCCACCCGCGGCGGCGGCTCGAACGCCGCAGGCGGCACCTCGAGCACGCTGGCGATGCGATAGCGCCACTGCAACATCACCGACAGGCGGCCGTAGTCCTTGCCGCCCGGGGCCGCGGCCATGCGCTGCGCCACCTCTTTTTGCAGCATGAAGTGCTGATCGGCGACGTGCCCGGCCACCTCGAGCAGATGAAACAGGATCGGCGTCGAGATGTTGTAAGGCAGGTTGCCCACCAGCCGCAGCGGCGCCCCCGCCGCGCGTGCCAGCGCGGTGAAGTCCACCCGCAGCACGTCGGCCTCGATCACCGTCAGCGCGCTGCCGTGGGCACGCAGCCGCGCTGCCAGATCGCGATCGAGCTCGATTACCGTCAGTGCAGCGCAGCGCTCGAGCAACGGCCAGGTCAGCGCCCCCAGCCCGGGGCCGATCTCGACCAACGGCTGGCCCGGCTGCGGATCGATCAGCTCGACGATCTCGCGCAGCACCCACGGGTCGCTGAGAAAGTGCTGGCCGAAGCGCTTGCGCGGGTGGTGCTTCATCGGCCGCGCCGCGGTCAAGGCGGCTCGCGCAGTTCGACGTAGGCGCGCGCGCGAAGATCCTTGACCCACTCGACGTAGGCCTGCTCGAACTTCTGCTCGCGCAAGGCCATGCGCGCCTGCTCGCGCAGTTGCTTGGGATCCAGCGTGGCGTCGCGCCGGTCGACGACTTCGATCAGGTGGATGCCAAAGCGCGAGGTCACCGGTGGCGAGATGCCGCCCACCGGCAGCTGGTTCATCGCTTCCTCGAACTCGGGCACCAACGCGCCGGGGCTGACCCAGCCGAGGTCGCCACCCTGGCTGGCCGAGCCGTCCTCGGAGTACTGACGCGCCAGGACCTCGAAACGGGTGCTGCCGTTCTCGATCTGCGCACGCATGTCTTCCAGGCGCTTGCGAGCCAGATCGGCGCTGAGCTGCGGCGACGGGCGCAGCAGGATGTGCCGCACGCGGGTTTGCGTGACGTGCACCGCGGCGGCGGCACCCTCGCGGCGATCGACCAGCTTCAGCACGTGAAAGCCGGCGCCGGTGCGCAGCAACGTGGGCGACACCTCGCCCGGTCGCAGGCCGCGCACCTGCGCGACGAAGACGTCGGGCAGCTTGGACGCCGGGCGCAGCCCGATCTCGCCGCCGCGTTCGCGGTTGCCGTCGGCCGACAGCTCGCGCGCGACCGTGGCGAAGTCCTCGCCGCCGCGCACGCGCGCCAACGCGGCCTCGGCCACGGCCTGGCGCTGCGCGACCTCGTCGGCGCTGGCGCCTTCGGGCACGGTGATCAGGATCTGCGCGATGTTCAGCTCACCGCCGCGCGTGCCCAGCGCGTTGCGCTCGGCCAGGAACTTGTCGATATCGGCGTCGGTGATGCGGATGCGCTGGCCGACCTCGCGCTCGCGTACCCGCTCGAGCAGGATCTGGTCGCGCAGCGTCGCGCGAAAGCGATTGAAGTCCATGCCGTCGGCGGCAACCCGCTCGCGCAACTGCGCCAGGCTGAGCTTGTTCTGCGCCGCGATGCTTTGCACCGCGCGGTCGACCTCGGCGTCGTCGACCCGCAGCCCGCTGTCGCGCGCGTGGGTCAGCAGCACCCGCTCGTCGATCAGCGATTCGAGCGCGTCGTGCCGCAACTGCGCCTCGGTCGGAGGGCGTGGTGCGCCGCGCTGCTCGAGCAGCGCGCGCAGCCGCTCGACGCGTTGCTCGAGCTCGCCCGCAGTGACCGATTCGCTGTTCACCACCGCGACGATGTAGTCGCCGGCAAAGGCGGGTGCGCGCGCCTGCGTCCGCGGCGGCGCTGCGGGTGTGGCGGTGAGGGCGGGTGCGGCCGGCGCCCTCGGCACCTTCAATTGAGGCCACGCCGGCAGCGCCGTCAGCCCCGAGGCGAGAACCAGGCTGACGAGGCGGAGGCGGTGCATTGGATCAGTCATAAACGGCCATGGGCGGCAACGCGCTGCGGCGTTCGCGCAACGGCTGGTAGCCGGGAATATTGTCCCTCAGGACGCCGATCGCATTGGAGCCCAGGCGCGAAAGCCCGACCAGCTCCAGCTGCAGCAGCACCTGGGTCGACGCCTCGCTGACGCCGGTGGACCAGCGGCTGACGGCCATGCGCGCGATCCAGCAGCCGGCGTCGTACTCGATGCCGACCACCGAATCGGTGACGCGGTCGTCGCGCGTGTTGTAGGTGACGCGCCCGACGGTGTACCAAGCGCCGCCGCAACTGCGGGCGCGGCCGTCCCATTCCTTGCGCTGCGGTGCGCCGCCCGGCTGGTACAGCGGCCACTGCCACGAGGTCTCCCACTGCGAGCTGATGTCGCGCGCGTAGCGGTAGTTCAGGTTCAGCACGCGATACGGCCCAGGCAGGTACTGCAGACCCAGGATCGACCGCACCACGCGGTCGACGCTCGGGCTGTAGCGCACGTAACCTTCGAGGTTGAACGGCTCGATCACCCGGGTCGAGCCGCGCAGCAGCACGTCGGAGTAGCCGCGCCGCTCGGGCACGCCGGTTTCGGTGATCATCTGGTCGTTGAACAGGTAGCGCTGCACGATGCCCAGCTGCAGCAGCTCGGCGCCGCTGGCGGCGTCGAGCAGCCGCGTCGTCACGCCGGCGGTCAGCGCGTTGGTGTCGGAGACGCGGTCGACGCCGGAGAACACGTTTTCCGAGTAGATCGACGCGAAGCTGTAGTCCTTCACCGCCGAGTCGAAGTTCGGGTAATCCGACTGCTTCACGTAGGGCGTGTTCACGTACAGCAGCCGCGGCTCCAGCGTCTGACGCAGCGCGCGCGCGCCCCAGGCGGTGCTGCGCTCGAACTCGGCGCCGCCGCCCAGGCTGAAGGTCGGAATCACGCGCGCCGCGCTGCTGCGCCCGTCGGGCATCGCCTCGTCGGTGTAGTAGCTGGCCGCATTGAAGAGCACGCTGGGCGTGACCCACCAGCCCGGCTCGCGAAAGGGCCGGTCGATGCGGCCCAGCGCGTGCAGCCGTGAGCCGTCCGACGGCGTGGCCGCCGCGCTGTAGCCGGGGTGGCTCGGCAGCGTGAAGCGGTTCGCTTCGGTCTCGAGCGCGAACTCCACGCCCGGGCCCACACTGCCGCCGCCGCGCGCGCCGACCTGGGCGGCGCG
>CALBTN010000382.1 GCA_937967345.1 uncultured Rubrivivax sp.
GCTCGGGCTCGAACGGCTTGGCGAAGAAGTCGTAGGCCCCCATCGCCACCGCGCGCAGCGCGTTGTTCTGGTCGTTCTGGCCGGTGAGCACGATGACCTTGGTGTCCGGGTCGACCGCCAGCAACTGCTCGAGCAGCTTGAAGCCCTCGGACACCGAGTCGGCATCGGGCGGCAAGCCCAGGTCCATCGTCACCACCGCCGGATCGTGGCGGCGCATCTGCACCAGCGCCGATTCGCGGTCGTGCGCGGTCACCGACTCGAAGCGGTCCATCGACCACTTGATCTGCTTTTGCAGCGCCAGATCGTCCTCGACGATCAGCAGCGAGCGCGACGTGTCGGCGCTCATGAGGCGCCGAGCATCTGCAGGTCGGATTCGCTGTGCGTCTCGAACAGCGGCAGCAGCAGCGTGACCTCGGTGCCCTGGTCGGGCTCGCTCTTGACGTCGATGCTGCCGCCGAGTTCCTGCACGTACTGAAAGCTCTCGTACGCGCCGATGCCCATGCCGGCCTGCTTGGTGGTCTGGAACGGCTTGAACAGCCGGTCGCGCAGGAACTCGGCCGACATGCCGTGGCCGGTGTCGCCCACGACCACGCGCGCGCGATCGCCGCTGCGGTCGAGCTGCAGCCACACCCGGCCGCCCGCGCCGGTGGCGTCGAACGCGTTTTGCACCAGGTGGCCGATCACGCGCTCCAGACGTTCTTCATGGCCGCGCGCGAACACCCGCTCGTGCAGCAGCACCTCGAGCTTGCGCGCGCGCTGCGCCGCGGCGGACTCGATGCGCTGCACCACGGCGCCCAGATCCACGCCGAAGGCCGCGCCGGGCGGCGTGGCGCCTTCGCGCAGTTGGAGCATGAGTTGGCGCATCTTTTCCACCGAGTTCTCGATTGTCATCAGCATGTCCTGCTGGAACTCGGGGTTGGCGTGCAGGCGCCGGGCGTTTTTCAGCATCAGCGACAACTGCGTCACGATGTTCTTCAGGTCATGCACGACGAAGGCCGACATGCGGTTGAAGGCGTCGAACTTGCGCACCTCGAGCAAGGCCTCGGTGGCCTGCATCTGCGCCAGGAAACTCGCCGCCTGCCGGCCCGCGGTCTTGAGCAGATCGTTGACCTCCCAGTTGACCTCGATCTCGGTGCGCGCGCTGGCCAGCACGACGAAGCCGATGAGCTCGTCACCGACGCACAGCGGCACGATCAGCCAGGCGTTGCGCAGGCCCAGCAGCCACTGCGGCAGGGTCAGGCCGGCGTAGCGGCGCGGGATCGATCGATATTCCTCGAGGTTGATCACCCAGCCGGTGCGGCGCATGAACTCGCACAACGACGAGGCTTCGTCCTCGGGCTCGCTGCACTGCGGCAGGTTCCAGCGCGCGCTCTGGCGCAGCACGCTGGCGTTGCCGGCGCGCGTCCACAAGCCGCCGCCGGGGCTTTCGAGCATGTCGGCCAGGCCGCGGATCACCTGCTCGCCCATCTGCTGCGGCGAGCGCTGCGCCGACAGCGTTTGCGTGAAGCGCAGCCACTCGTCGCGGTAGTCGTAGCGGTAGCGAAAGAAGTGCTTGCCCAGCACCACGCGCAGCTTGGCGCGCACGCTACGCGACAGCGCCAGCGTCATCAGCAGCACCAGCGCGACGAACACCAGGCCCAGCTGCAGCGCGCGGCCCCACTCGCCGCCGAAGTAGCGCACGTAGTAGCCCACCGCCGACATGAACAGCAGGTACGCGCCGGCCAGCAGCAGCGTGGCCGAATGGAACACCGCCGTGCGCGACAGCCGCATCCGGCTCAGCCAGCCCTTGTGCCGCGCGGTCGACACCAGCAGCAGCGGCACCACCAGCGCACGCACCGCGCCGCGGATGTCGGCCGCATCGGCATCGAGGCTGTGGAACAGCACCGCCTGCGAGTACAGGTACAGGTCGAACAGGAAGGCGGCCCCCAGCCCCAGGCACAGCGGCTTGGCGTTCCACAGCGCGTCTTCGGGCAGGTTGCGCAGCAGCTGCTCGATCAGCACCAGGCCCAGCACCGGCAGCGCCATCCACACCAGCAGGATCGGCCGGGCACCGTCTTCGATGCCACCGACCCTCAGCGCCAATGCCCCCTGCAGCAGCAGCCCGGCCAGCACCGTGCCGGCCGCCACCCACGCCAGTCCCCCAGTGCCGGGCGCTGGCGTGCGCTCGGGCACCGACGGCCGCAGCAGCACCAGAAAGAACGCGAACCAGGCCGCGTAGACCAGCAGATCGGCCTGCGCACCCAGCCGGATGAAGACCACGGTGGCCGCGAACGGGTCGGCCGCGCCAAACCAGCCCCACAGCGCCGACGCCACCACCGCCGCCAGCAACAGCCGGCTCGCGCGCTGGCCGGGCAGCCGCCAGGTGCCGCTGCGCAGCAGGTGCAGCGCGAACACCGAGTAGGCCAGGCCAGCCAGCGCGTGGCTCCAGGTTGCCAGGCTCAGGCTGGCGCTAGTCATGGCATGCAAGGCAGGGGAAGAAGGTGACCGGCCGGATCATCATGGACAGGCGTTCGAGACGGGTCTATTGTCGGCGCACGCAGAGTACTTACCCTCATGCATACTTGGTGCCCGCGCCCTCGCGGCACCTTCTACCCCAGCCGGCCGTGACCAAACGCATCCCGCAGCCCCGCGCCGAGCTCGAGCCCAGCGTGCGCGCGCAAGAGGCCAAGCTGCTGGCGACGATGCTGCGCACCACGCGCCTGACCTGGGTGTTCGGCGAGCCCGGCACCGACAAGAGCGCGCTGCTGAGAAGCGGCGTGATGCCGCTGCTGCAGCGCCGCCGCGACGACCGGGGGTTGCCGGGTGCGCTGGCTGGCACGGCAGCCCGCGCCCCGGGCGGCGAACGCCGGCGCCAAGTGTCGCGGCCGCGGCGCGAGTTGGCGATCTATTTCGATGCCTGGGACGACGCGCCGCTGCAGCGGCTGAAGCGGCGCATCCTGGCCATTGCACCGGTGGACACGGCGACCGACGACAGCCTGGCGGCGCTGCTGCAGCGCATGGACGAGCAGCAGCGGCTGCACTTCGTCTTCGTGCTCGACCGCTTCGAGGACTATCTGGCGCGCTCGCCGCACGACGCCGAGGCCAGCCGCTTCGCCGACGAGCTGGTCGAGGCGATCGAGCGCGAAGCGGCGCCGGCGAGCTTCCTGGTGGCGCTGGACGAAGCCGCGCGCCCGGCGCTGGAGCGCTTCCGCTCGCGCCTGCCGGGCTTCGATCACGACGTGCTGCGGCTTTCGCCGGTGGCGCCGGCCGTGGACAGACCCGATCCACGGGACGTGCCGACCCTGGTCGACGTGCACGAGCCGTTGCCGGCAGCGCCGCGGCCGCGGCAGCGCGCGCCGATCAAGGTCGAGGATGTGTACGCGTTCATCGAGGCGACCTT
>CALBTN010000383.1 GCA_937967345.1 uncultured Rubrivivax sp.
CGCTGCTGGCGCCGGTGGCGGACAAGCTGGGCATCGACCTGATCTGGTTCGGCGTTTTGCTGGCGGTGAACATGCAGACTTCCTTCATGCATCCGCCGTTCGGCTTCGCGCTGTTCTATCTGCGTTCGGTCGCGCCGGAAAAAGCCTACGTCGACAAGGTCACGCGCCAGGTGATGGAACCGGTCACCACGATGCAGATCTACAAGGGCGCCATCCCCTTCGTGCTGTTGCAGCTGGTGATGGTCGGCGTGTTGATCGCCTTCCCGGGCTTGGTCACCGGCAGCCTCGACAAGGCACAGAAGGTCGACATGGACGCGATCGGTGCGCAGATGCGCGAAAGCCTTGGCACCAGCGGGGGCTACGACAGCGAGACGCCCGGCGAGTCCGCCAGCGCTCCCGCGGGCGGCAGCGACTGGGGCAACGAGACAGGCTGGGGCGAGGAATCCGGCACGCCGGCGCCGGATCCTGCAGCCTCCGAGCCGCAGCCCAGCGCGCCGGCCAGCGATGACTACGGCAGCGACGATCCCGTCAAAGCGCTCACCGAGTCGTTGCAACAGCAACGCAAGTAAGCCCGCCGGAAAACACAAAGCGGCTCGACAAGCCGCTTTGTGTTGTGGGATGGCGCACCCGACAGCGCGCCATCTGCGCCTGAAGCTTCAGATCTTGACGCTGTTCATGTACTGATTGAACGGAAACTCCGAGACCCGGTTCCACAGGATCTGGTCGCGCTGGAACACCCGCATGTCCTCGTAGATCTTCTTGAAATCGGGTGACTTGGCGACGTGCTGCGAGAAAACCTCCATCGAGGTCTTGAAGGAAGTATCCATCACCGGCTTCGGGAACAGCCTGAGCTTGGTGCCGGCAGCAACCAGGCGCTTGAGCGCCTGCGGGTTCTGCGCCTGGTACTTGGCGATCATGTCCGAAGCCGCCACGCGCATCGCCGTGTCGAGGATCGCCTTGTTCTCGGCCGACAGTTCGTTGTACTTCTTGATGTTGATGAAGAACTCGAGCTCGGCGCTGCCTTCGAACCAGCCGGGGTAGTAGTAGTACGGGGCGACCTTGTTGAGGCCGAGCTTCTCGTCATCGTACGGGCCGACGAATTCGGCCGCATCAAGCGTGCCCTTCTCCAGCGCCTGGTAGATATCGCCGGCCGGAAGGCTCTGCGCGACCACGCCCATCTTGGCCATGGCCTCGCCGAAGACGCCGCCGCCCAGGCGCATCTTCAGCCCCTTCAGGTCGGCCACGCTCTTGATTTCCTTGCGGTACCAGCCACCCATCTGGGTGGTGGTGTTGCCAGAGCTGGCGGTTCTGAAGTTGTACCTGGCAAAGAACGCGTCCAGCAGCTTGCGGCCGTTGCCGTAATCCTTCCAGGCGTTCATCTGCAAGGTCGTCAGACCGAAGGGCACCGCGCAGCTCAGCCCGAAGACCGGGTCCTTGCCGGCGAAGTAATAGGCCGCCGTCTGCGCCATCTCGATCGTGTCCTTTTCCAGCGCATCGACCACGCCGAACGCAGGCATCAGTTCGCCGGCGGCATGCACCGAAACTTCGAACTTGCCATTCGAAAGCGTCTTCACGGTGTGCGACATCTTCTCGGCGCCGCCGAACAGCGTGTCGAGCGACTTTGGAAAGCTCGACGCCAGGCGCCAGCGCACCGCGGGCTGGGCGTGCACGGCAGGCGCCACGCCGGCGGTCAGGACTCCGGCGATGCCGGCACTCTTGATGATTGAACGACGGTCCATGTTTGATGTCTCCTGTTCTGCGACTGCTACCGAAGAAGGCGAGCAAGTGTAGGCCGTGTGCGCGTGCGGCCATGACCGTGCAATGTCGCGATGGGCGGCGTCAGCAGCACCGGGCATCGCGCGCCGGACCGGGCGTTGCGCTGCAGTGTGCGGCGATGCTCCCGGTCGTCGGGCCGCCACGAAGTCGCCCGCCCTTGGAGCGCAGCATCCATGTCTTGACGCAGCCGCCGTAGGCAGCTGTCGCGCTCCTGCACGGCACACGCGAACCGAAGCTTCGTTTCTTGGCTCAGCGCGTTTGCTCGAGGATGCGCACCCGCAGCTCGCCGAGCGCAGCCTGCGCAGCCTCGCGCCCGGCCTGGATCGAGCGCGATCGCGCGGTGAAGTCGGCACCCGACACGCCGGCGAGCTTCGGGCGCAGCACCACGTCAGCGCCTGCCAACTCCAGGCGGTTGATGCTGCGGCCCATGATCGCGAAGGTCTGCAGCAGCATGCGCACCGCGTCGCCGGTGGGCGCGCCGTCCGGCGCCTCGCTGATGTCCACCGCGATCACCAGTTGCGCCCCCATCTGCCGTGCGTAGCGCACCGGCACCGGCGCAACCAGCCCGCCGTCAACGTACTCGCGCGTGCCGATGCGCACCGGCTGGAACACCGCCGGCACCGCGCTGGACGCACGCACCGCAATGCCGGTGTCGCCGATCCTGAAGACGATGCCCTCGCCGCTGTCCAGGTCGGTGGCGACGATGCCCAACGGCATGCGCATCTGTTCAATGCGCTTGCCGCCGGTGTGCTCGCGCACGTAACGCGCCAGCGCCTCGCCGCGAATCAGGCCGCGCCCCGGGAACGACCAGTCGGCGAAGGCGCCCTCGTCCATCGTCCGCGCCAGCGCGGCCAGCGCCGCACCGTCCTTGCCGGATGCGTACAGCGCCGCCACGAGGCTGCCCGCCGAGGTGCCGATCACCAGGTTCGGGCGGATGCCGGCCTCCTCGAGCACCTGGATCACGCCGATGTGGGCGAAGCCGCGCGCTGCGCCGCCGCCCAGCGCCAGCCCGATGACCGGTGGCTTGGGCGCAGCGGGCGCTGGCAACTCGGGCAAGGCCGGCATCGGTGCCGGCGGCGTCTGGCAGCCGGCCAGCACGACGCCCAGGCCCAGCAACGCGGCCATCCGACGCCTGGAAACGCCCACCGGTGCGACATTTAGCCCTTTCTTAATCTCGCTCACGTATATGCAATCAACTTTTATGTTCTTCGCAAGTATATGAAGCCTTCCTAGACTGCCGCCCGCAACGTCTGATCGCTCATGTACCAGTACACCGAATTCGACCGCCAGTTCGTGCATGCCCGCGCCGCACAGTTCCGTGACCAGCTCGAGCGCTGGCAGCGCGGCGAGCTGAGCGACGAACAGCTGCTGCCGCTGCGGCTGCAGAACGGCTGGTACATCCAGCGCTATGCGCCGATGGCGCGCATCGCCGTGCCCTATGGCGAGATCAGCAGCACCCAGCTGCGCATGCTGGCCCGCATCGCGCGCGACTACGACCAGCCCGAGCCGGAGTTGCTGGCCCACGCCCAAGCCACGCAGGACGCGCTGCAGGCCGCGCAGCCCGGGCTGACGCTGGCCGCACCGCCGCTGCGCCACGGCTACGGCCACTTCACCACGCGCACCAACGTGCAGTTCAACTGGATCCCGATCACCAAGGCCGCCGACGTGATGGAGCTGCTGGCCAGCGTCAACATGCACGGCATCCAGACCAGCGGCAACGACATCCGCAACATCACCTGCGACGCCTACTCGGGCATTGCCGAAGACGAGATCGTCGACACCCGCGCGTTCGCCGAGATCACGCGCCAGTGGAGCTCGCTGCACCCGGAGTTCTCGTTCCTGCCGCGCAAGTTCAAGATCGCCTTCAACGGCGCGGCCGAAGACCGCGCCGCCACCGGCTGGTACGACATCGGCGTGCAGGCGCTGCGCAATCCGGCCGGCGAGGCGGGCTTCACGGTCAAGGCCGGCGGCGGCATGGGGCGCACGCCGCTGATCGGCCCGGTGGTGCGCGAGTTCCTGCCCTGGGACCAGCTGCTCAACTACATCGAGGCCATCGTTCGCGTCTACAACCGCTACGGCCGGCGCGACAACAAGTGGAAGGCGCGCATCAAGATCCTGGTCAAGTCCGAAGGCCAGAAGTTCATCGACGACGTCGAGGCCGAGTACCGCGACATCGTCGAGCTCGACGGCGCGCCGCACACCCTCACCCAGGCCGAGCTCGACCGCGTGCAGGCCCACTTCGTGGTGCCGCCGCTGCGCGCGGCCGGCCGCACGTCCAGCGTCGACACCACCGGCCAGAGCTACCAGCGCTGGCTGAAGCAAAACGTGCGCGGCCACCGTCTGCCGGGGCTGCGCGCGGTGGCGCTGTCGTTCAAGCGCGTCGGCTTTGCGCCCGGCGACGCCGACGCCGCCACGCTGGAGGCGCTGGCGCAGCTGGCCGAGGACTTCAGCGCCGGCGAGGCGCGCCTGACGCACGAGCAGAACCTGCTGCTGCCCTGGGTGCACGACACCGATCTGCCGGCGCTGTATGAGTCGGCGCGGCGCCTGGGGCTGGCGCAACCCAACATCGGCCTGATCAGCGACATGATCGTGTGCCCGGGCGGCGACTTCTGCTCGCTGGCCAATGCGCGCTCGCTGCCCATCGCCGCGGCGCTGACCGAGCTGTTCCAGGACATCGACGAGGTCACCGACCTCGGCCCGATCGACCTGCACATGAGCGGCTGCATCAATTCCTGCGGCCACCACCACAGCGGCCACATCGGCATCCTCGGCGTCGACAAGGACGGC
>CALBTN010000384.1 GCA_937967345.1 uncultured Rubrivivax sp.
ACTGATCCGGGCTGCGACAGACGGCGGACAACACCGCACCCACGGCGCCGTGCAGGTCGGGCTGCTGGCGGGCCGCACCGGGGCGGCCGCGCGCGCCCTGGCCGGCGTGAGCCGCGCGCGATCAACCCGCGCCAAACAACCCGGCGTGCGCCTCGCGCAACTGGCGCTTCAGCAGCTTGCCGCTCGGGTTCTTCGGCAGCGCATCGACGAAGACCACGCCCTTGGGCGCCTTGAAGCCGGCCATCGCCGCGGTGCAATGCGCCAGCACCTCGGCTTCGCTCAGCGCCTGGCCGGGCTTTCTCACGATGACCGCCACCACCGCCTCGACCCAGCGCGGGTGCGGCAGCCCCACCACCGCCACCTCGGACACCTGCGGCATCCGGTAGATGGTCTCCTCGACCTCGCGGCTGGCGACGTTCTCGCCGCCGGTCTTGATCATGTCCTTCTTGCGGTCGACCACCGTGATGTAGCCATCGGCGTCGATGGTGCCCAAGTCGCCGCTGTGGAACCAGCCGCCTTCGAAGGCCGCGGCCGTGCGCGCGTCGTCGTGGAAGTAGCCCACCATCAGGTGCGGCGAGCGGTGCACGATCTCGCCGACCTCGCCGGGCGCCACATCACGCAGCGCATCGTCGACGACGCGCGTTTGCACGTTCAGCACCGCGCGGCCGCAGGAGCCGGGTTTGCGCAGCTGGTCGTCGGGGCCGAGCATCGTCGCCAGCGGCGCGATCTCGGTCTGGCCGTACAGGTTCCACAAGCGCAGCTCGGGCAGCCGCCGCAGGATCTCCTGCATCACCGCCACCGGCATGATCGACGCGCCGTAGTAGCCCTTGCGCAGGGTGGACAGATCGGTCTTGTCGAACAGCGGCGAGCGCAGCAGCGAAATCCACACCGTCGGCGGCGCGAAGAAGCTGCTAATGCGGTGCTGCGCGATCAGCGGCAGCAGGTTGTCCGGCGTCGGCGCGGCGGTGATGACGTTGCTGGCGCCGCAGTAGATCGCCGGGCCCAGGAACACGTCGAGCTGCGCGCAGTGGTACAGCGGCAGCGCGTGCAGCATCAGGTCGCCGCCCGAGATGCCGGCGTCGACCAGGCAGCTGACGTACTGCCACAGCACCGCGTCGTGGGTGAGCATCGCGCCCTTGGGCAGCGATTCGGTGCCGCTGGTGTAGACGATCTGCAGCAGGTCGCTGCCCGCCAGCTCCACCACGGGCAGCGTGGCATTGCTGGCGGCGAGTTCGTCGAAGCACAGCATGCCCGGCTCGGGCTGGCTCGGCCCTTCGGACGGCAGCCACACGAACTCGCGCACCGCGGTGTCCTGCCCGGCCGCGTCGCGCGCCAGTGCGGCCAGCCCGCTGTCGGTGGCCAACATCACCGCGCCGGCGTGGCGCAGGATGTAGGCGGCCTCGTCGGCCTTGAGCATGAAGTTGATCGGCACCAGCACCGCACCGATGCGCGCCAGCGCAAAGCGCAGCGCGGCGAAGGCGTGCGAGTTGCGCGCCAGCACCGCCACCCGCGTGCCCTTGGCGACACCGCGCTGCGCCAGCGCCGCGCCAAGGCGGCTGACGAGGGCGTCGAATTCGCCGTAGCTCCAACGCACCGCGCCGCAGGCGATGGCGAGCTTGTCGGGGTGGCGCGCGGCGCTGCGCGTCAGCAGGTCGGAAAGGGTCTGGCGGCGCAGTTCGGGGTGCATGGCGTCTTCCGTGGCAAAGCGTGGGCAACCGGGCAAGAGGGCAAGAGGGCAAGAGGGTCGCCGCGCAGCTTAGCAGCCGCTGCCATCGCGTAGTCTTCGCTGATGCACACCCACCCCTTGCGCTGCCGCTGCGCCCACCTGCAGGGCACGGTCGAACTCGCGCGCTCGACGCAGCGCGTGGTCTGCTACTGCCGCGACTGCCAGGCCTACGCGCGCCACCTGGGCAGCGCCGATGTGCTCGACGCGCACGGCGGCACCGAGGTCGTCGCCTCGCTGCCGAGCAAGCTGCACTTCAGCGCCGGGCACGACGCGCTGGCCTGCCTGAGCCTGAGCCCGCGCGGGCTGCTGCGCTGGTACGCCCGCTGTTGCCGCACGCCGATCGGCAATGCGCCGCGCAACCCGAAGATCGCCTATGTCGGCCTGGTGCACAGCTGCCTGGAGTCGGACGCGCCGCCGCTGGCCCGAAGCTTCGGCCCGCTGCGCCTGGCCAGCGACACCGGCCATGCGATCGGCCCGGTGCGCAAGACCGCGCCGCTGGCCG
>CALBTN010000385.1 GCA_937967345.1 uncultured Rubrivivax sp.
CGGCTGGCGGTGGTGTCGATCAAGAAGGCCTACCCGGGCCACGCCAAGCGCGTGATGTTCGGGCTGTGGAGTTTTTTGCGCCAGTTCATGTACACCAAGTTCATCATCGTCACCGACGACGATGTCGACGTGCGCGACTGGAAGGAGGTGATCTGGGCCGTGACCACGCGCATGGACCCGGTGCGCGACACCACGCTGGTGGAACACACGCCGATCGACTACCTGGACTTCGCGTCACCGGTCAGCGGACTGGGCGGCAAGATGGGCCTGGATGCCACCAACAAGTGGCCGGGCGAGACGCCGCGCGAATGGGGTCGGCCGATCACGATGGACGCGGCGGTCAACGCGCGCGTGGCCGGCCTGCTGCAGCGCCTGCTGGCTGCGCCCTGACCCGAGGCCACGGGGCGACAGCGCCGAAAGCCAACCGCAGCACAGGGTCAACCGCGAAGGCTGGCGGCCAAGGCTTGCCGGTGGCGGCGAATCGGCGTAGGCTTGCGTTGCCTGCTTGCAGGTACCACTGTGGCGCAGTCTGCTGCGCGACAGGAGCCCCGGGCCTTGATTCCCCGGAGCCCCGAACGGCGGAAGCTTCCGCCCGCCCCCTCGGCCGCAAGGCTCGAGGGGGTTCGTTTTTTGGCGCACCGCCAACACCCCGGCTCACGCGCCGGCCAGCCAGCCCAAGTACTCGTGCAGCGCGTGCCGTGTGTCGGTGAAGCCTTGCAGGCTGGGTAGCCACGGCAGCGGCGCGACCGATTCGTCGCGCGCCAACCCCATCGGCGCGGCCAGCAGCGTGATGCCGCCGCCGCTGCGCGCGACCGCCTGCTCGAACGCGCGCAGGCTGCGGCGCATGTGCCAGCCGTGCGTGACCAGCACGATGCGCGTCACGCCGGCGGCGCGCAGCAGCGCGACGCTGCCTTCCGCGTTGCCGCGGGTGTCGCGCGAGCGGGCTTCGCTCCAGCGCAGCGGGTGGTTGAACTCGGTGGCGGCGATGCGCGCGGCGGCCTCGGCTTCGCTGACGTCACCGCGCTGTGCATGGCCGACGCCGCCGCTGTAGGCCAGCGGCACACCGCTGCGGCGCGACAGCCACACGCCGTAGCGCAAACGCTGCAGCGAATAGTGCGACAGATTGGGCGCGCCGTACTCCGGCGCTTCGCTCTCGCGCCCGCCGCCGAGCACCAGGATCGCGGTGTTGGCTCCCACGCCGCGCAAGGCTTCGGGCTGCAGCGGCTGGGGCAGCTGCAGCAGTTGGCGCTGCAGCCATTCGCCCACCACGGTGGTGCTGCCCAACCAGATGCCGGCCGCGCCGAGCAGCAGCAGCATCCAGCCCGACGCACGGTGCCGCCGCAGCAGCGCCGCGCCCAGCAGCATCAGCGCCAGCAGCGGCACCGGTGGCAGCAGCAGCGCGGTCAGCACCGGCTTGTAGCCCGCAGCGCCCAGCAGTTGCATCCAGTCGTTGAGCACGGTACGGCGTTGCGCTTGAAGGGGTGGCGGCGCGCCCGACACGCTGCCTCGGACCCGCTACGATTGTGTGCGATCGGCGCAGGCATGGCCGCAAAGGATTCGATGTGACGAGCTCGCGCGTCTTGCGCCTGGTGATGTGGGCGGTGCTGGCGCTGCTGCTGACTTGGCTGGTCACCTGGCTGGCGCTGCCGCCGCTGCTGAAATGGCAGCTGCAAACGCGCGGCTCGGCGCTGCTGGGGCGTGAGCTGAGCGTCGGCGACGTGCGCTTCGTGCCGATGACGCTGCAGCTGACGCTGCGCGACCTCGCGCTGGCCGGCGCGCCCGGCGATGCCGACACGACGCCGCAGCTGCAGGTCGATCGGCTGTTTATCGACCTGGACGCGCGCACGTTGCTGCGTTTGGCGCCGGTGGTCGCGGCGCTCGAGGTCGACGCGCCGAAGCTGCGCCTGACACGGCACGCCGACGGGCGGCTCGACATCGACGACCTGCTGCAGCGTTTTGCCAGCGCGCCGGACAAGCCGGCCGAGCCCGACGCGGCACCGGCGCGCTTCGCGCTGTTCAATCTGCGGGTGGCCGACGGCCGGATGCGCTTCGACGATCGCACCGTCGATCGCCAGCACCTGCTGCGCGAGCTGCAACTCGCGCTGCCGTTCCTGTCGAGTCTGCCCGACGACTTGCAGGTCAAGGTCGAGCCGCGACTGGCGTTCGAGATCGACGGCAGCCGCTTCGACAGCCATGGCCGCTCGACACCCTTCGCCGAAGGGCGCGCATCACAGCTCGAGCTGCGCTTCGCCGCGCTGGCGCTGCAACCGCTGTGGGCCTACCTGCCGCGCGGCAGCCGTCGGGCGGCAGCTTGTCGGCCGAGCTCGTGCTGAACTTCGAGCAGCCGCGCGCGCAGCCGCCTCGCGTGCAACTGCAGGGCTGGGCCGAGCTGGACGAGTTGCAGGCGCAGCCCAGCGCTCAGACGCCCTTGCTGGGCTTTCGCAAGCTGCGCGTCGAACTCGAACGGCTGCATCTGGTGCAGCGGCGCTTGGAGCTCAAGTCGGTGCAGATCGACGGCGCGCAGCTGCATCTGCGGCGCGAGGCCTCGGGACGGCTCGATGTGGCGCGGGAGAATGCCGAAAGCCGCCTC
>CALBTN010000386.1 GCA_937967345.1 uncultured Rubrivivax sp.
AGCCACAGGTACGCCAAGACCAGCAGCGGCAGCGCCAGCAGCGACCACAGCAGGTTGGGCCAGACGAAGCTCATGCCGCGGCTCCGGCCGGGGTGCCCGGGCGCAGGTGCGGCGGCCAGCGTGCGCCGATCTTCAGCCGCGCCCGCTGCCGGCGCAGCGCCGCGAAGCGCAGCATCGCTTCGAGCAGTTCGTCGTCGGTGGACAGCTCGAGCGTGTCGCAGCCGGCGCGCGCCAGCGCGTCGCGCAATGCGGCCTCGCGCGCTTCGGCCTCAGCCTGGTAGCGGCGGCGGAAGGCCGGGTCGGCGGTGTCGATGAACAACTGCTCGCCGGTTTCGGCGTCTTCCACCGTGACCAGGCCGAGCTCGGGCAGCGCCATCTCCAGCGGGTCGTACAGCCGCACCGCCACCACCTCGTGGCGCTGCGCCAGGCGCGCCAGCGCGTCGTCCCAGCCCGGCTGGCTGATGAAGTCGGACACCACCAGTACCAGCGAACGCCGCTTGATCGTGGCCGCGGCCGCGTTCAGCAACTCGGCCAGCGAGGTGCCGGCGCCGGGCGCGGCGATGTCGCGCGGGCGCGCGCGCATCAGCCGCATCAGGTTCAGCACGTGCTGCCGCGACAGCCGCGGCGGCAGCACGGTGTCCACGCGTGTCCCGTAGAGCATGGCGCCGACGCGGTTGCCGTGGCGCGTCAGCACGCGCGCCAGCAGCGCGACGAAGCCGCTGGACACCGCCAGCTTGGTGACGTCGGACGAGCCGAAATCGACGCTGCCCGACAGGTCGAGCAAGAACCAGGCGCTGAGCTCGCGGTCTTCGGTGAACTGGCGCACGTGCGGCGTTTGCAGCCGCGCGGTGACGTTCCAGTCGATATAGCGCACGTCGTCGTGCAACTGGTATTCGCGCAGGTCGGCCAAGTCGATGCCGGCGCCGCGCAGCAGCGTGCGGTAGTCGCCCTGCAGGATGCCGTCCAGCCGGCGCAGCACCGTCCACTCGAGCTGGCGCAGCAGCCGCTCTTCGAGGCCCGGGGCGCGCGCGCCGGTGGTCTCAGGCGGGTAGGGCTTGGCCGTTTTCATGGGGGGCGTGGGCCAGCGGCTTGTCGGGCACGGCGATCTTGCGCATCACGCGCTGCACGATGTCGTCGGGGCCCAAATTGTCGGCCAGTGCCTCGTACGACAGCACCAGGCGGTGGCGCAGCACATCGGGCACCAGGTCGACCATGTCCTCGGGCAGCGCGTAGCGCCGCCCGCGCATCAGTGCCAGCGCGCGCGCGCCTTCGACCAGCCCGATGGTGGCGCGCGGGCTGGCGCCGAAGCTGATGTACTTGGCCAGGTCGGCCAGCTCGTAGCGTGCCGGCTGGCGCGTCGCGCTGACCAGCTTGACCGCGTACTGGATCAGCGAGGGGTCGACGTAGACCGCCTTGCATTGCCGCTGCAGCGCTTGCAGTGCCTGGGTGTCGCACACCGTCTGCACCTCGACCACGCGGCCGGTGACACGCTGCGCGATGACGAACTCTTCTTCCTCGGTCGGGTAGTCGACCAGCACCTTCATCATGAAGCGGTCGACCTGCGCCTCGGGCAGCGGGTAGGTGCCCTCGGTCTCGATCGGGTTCTGCGTGGCCATCACGACGAAGGGCTCGGGCACCAGGTGGGTGTCGCCGGCGATCGTCACCTGGCGCTCCTGCATCACTTCGAGCAGCGCGCTTTGCACCTTGGCCGGTGCGCGGTTGATCTCGTCGGCCAGCAGCAGGTTGGCGAACACCGGCCCGAGCGAGGTGCCGAACTCGCCGGTCTTTTGGTTGTAGATGCGCGTGCCCACCAGGTCGGCCGGCACCAGGTCGGGCGTGAACTGGATGCGCCTGAAGCTGCCGTGCATGGTGCGCGCCAGCGTCTTCACCGTCAGCGTCTTGGCCAGCCCCGGCACGCCTTCGACCAGCAGGTGGCCCTGCGCCAGCATCGCGATCAGCACGCGTTCCAGAAAACGGTCCTGGCCGACCACCACGCGCTTGACCTCGTAGAGCATGCGCTCCATCAGGTCGGCGGTCTCGGCGGGCTCTTGCAGCGGCATGGCGGCTCCATTCGCAGGTTCAGAACGGCGACAAGCCGGCGGCACCGGCAGCGTTCTCGATCGGCACGGCAAAGCCGATGCCGACGAAGGTGCGCTGCTCGCTCGGGTTGAGGATGGCGGTGACGATGCCCACGACGAAGCCGTCCATCGTCACCAGCGGCCCGCCCGAGTTGCCCGGGTTGGCGGCGGCATCGAACTGGATCAGGTTGACCAGCGCGTGTTCGCCGTCGGGCGAACGAAACTCGCGGCCCAGCCCCGACACCACGCCGGCACTGACCGACGGGCCGATGCCGAAGGGGTGGCCCACCGCGATGACCTCGTCGCCGGGCTCGAGGTCGCCGGTGGAGCGCATCGTCGCCGGCATCAGGTCGTCGGGCAGGCTCCTGGCGCGCAGCACGGCCAGGTCGTTCTCGGGCTGCGCGCCGATCAGCTGCGCGTCGGATTCATGGCCGTCGGCGAAGGTCACGCGCAGGTGCTTGGCGCCGTGCACCACGTGCAGGTTGGTCAAGATGGTGCCGTCGTCCTTGATCACCACGCCGGCGCCCAGGCTGCGCTCCATCGCGCGCTGGTCGACGCGCTCTTCGGGGTCGTCGTCGTCGTGCATCAGGCCGACCACCCGCACCACCGAGCGTGCGACGTTTTGGTAGGCCTTGGTCGCCTTGGACGGCAGCGCTTCCTTCTCGATCGAGTGGCGCACGGCGGCGTCGATCTGCGACTGCGTGATGACGCGCGGGCGCGGCTGCAGGCCGAGTGCGATCAGCATCAGGCCCAGCGCCAGCAGCGCGCCCAGGCTGCTCCAGGCCATGGCCGGCGCGTGCCGCTGCCACCAGGCGCGACGGCGCGTCGTGGCGGCGGGGGCCGCGCCAGTCGATGCTGCCGGCGGCGCCGGGTCGGGTGCGGGCTTGGCGGGCGCTGCCGTCATCACCGTGGCAGCCTGCGCAGGCCCGCGGCGCGAGGGGCTGTACAGCGGGGTCTTGCGAGTCGGCATGGTGCAACAACTACCAGGGGCCAGGCGGGCGGATATCCGGCTTCACGTTATCACGTTGCGCAGCCCGATGCACCCGCGCGCAGCGCGGCCAGCGAGCCGCATGCGCCGGCGCAGCGCATGATGCGCGGGTGCCGAACTGGATCGATACCCATTGCCACCTGGACGCGACGGAATTCGATGCCGACCGCGCTGCGGTCGTCGCCCGCGCGCGCGCCGCCGGGGTAGGGCGGCTGGTGCTGCCGGCGGTGGCGGTGCACGGCTTTGACGCGGTGCGCGCGCTGGCGCACGAGCACGACGCGGCCTATGCGCTGGGCATCCATCCGCTGCTCGTCGAGCGCGCCGCCGAGACTGACCTCGAGCTCTTGCGCAATCGGCTGCGCACCTGGGGCGGCGACCCGCGGCTGGTCGCGGTGGGCGAGATCGGCCTGGACCACTTCGTGCCGGGGCTGGATCGCGAGCGCCAGCAGCGCTTCTACCGCGCGCAACTGGCGATCGCTGCCGAGGCCGGGCTGCCGGTGCTGCTGCACGTGCGCCGCTCGGTCGACGCGGTACTGGCCGGGCTGCGCGCCAGCGCGGTGCGCGGCGGCATCGCGCACGCCTTCAACGGCAGCGCGCAGCAGGCGGCGCAGCTGATCGAACTGGGCTTCGCGCTGGGTTTCGGCGGCGAGATGACGCACGAGCGCGCGCTGCGCATCCGCCGTGCGGCGGCCACGCTGCCCGATCACGCCATCGTGCTCGAGACCGACGCGCCCGACATCCCGCCGCAGTGGCTGTACCGCAACGCGCAGCAGCGCTCGGGCGGGCCGCAGGCGCGCAACGAGCCGGCCGAGCTGCCGCGCATCGCCGCGACGCTGGCGCAGTTGCGTGGCTGGAGCCTGCAGCACACCGCGCAGCTCACCAGCGCCAACGCCTGCCGCGTGCTGCCGCGCCTGGCCGCGCTGCCGTGAGCGGCGAGCTGCTGCACGGCCTGCCACCGGTGCTGGGGCGCGGCACCCGGTTGTTGCTGCTCGGCAGCTTTCCGGGCGAGGCGTCGTTGGCGGCGAGGCAGTACTACGCCCATCCGCGCAACCAGTTCTGGCCGCTGGTGTCGGCGCTGCTGGATGAGGATTTGGCGGGCATGGCGTATGCGCCAAGACTGCGCCGGCTGCGGGCGCGCGGCGTCGGCCTGTGGGATGTGATCGGCTCGTGCCGGCGCGAAGGCAGCCTGGACAGCCGCATCCGCGATGCGAGCTACAACGACCTGGCCGGGCTGCGCCCGCGCGCACCGCTGCTGCGCGCGGTCGCGCACAACGGTGCGGCCTCGGCGCGTGCCATGCCGGCCAGCGCGGCGCTGGGCGTGCCGGTGTTCAGGCTGCCGTCCAGCAGCCCGGCCAACGCCAGCTTCAGCTTCGACCGCAAGCTCACCGCGTGGCGCGAAGTGTTCGCCACAAGCGGTGTGGTGTAGGCAGGTCGGCTATCGTGCCGGCGTGTCGCCCACGCCAAGCCGCCGCCGCCTCGAACCACCCGAACTGCCCGAGGTCACGATCTCCGAGTTCGACGGCGTGCGCAACCTGCATCTGGGCACGATCTGGGTGCAAGGCGCGATGCGCATCGCGCGGCCTGACCAGCTCGAGTTGGAGTACGTGCAGCGCATGATGGCCGCGCTGCTGTGGCTGCCGAGCGATGGCCTCGACCAGGGTCACGCGGTGCAACTGGGCCTGGGTGCCGCGGCGATCACCCGCTTCACCCACAAGGCGCTGCGCATGCGCACCACCGCGGTGGAGTTGAACCCGGCCGTGATCGCCGCTTGCCGCCGGCACTTCCGCCTGCCCGACGACGGGCCGCGCCTGAACGTGCTGACGATGGACGCGGCCGACTGGGTGCACGACGTGAACCACCGCAACAGCGTGCGGCTGCTGCACGTCGACCTGTACGACCACGAGGCGGCTTCGCCGGTGCTCGACGACCTGCACTTCTACGGCGGCTGCCGCGACGTGCTCGAAGCCGGCGGCGTGATGAGCGTGAACCTGTTCGGCCGCAACACCCGCTTCGAGCACAGCCTGTCGCAGCTGACGGCGGCTTTCGGTGCGCGGCAAGTGTGCCGGCTGCGGCCGACGCGCGAAGGCAACGCGGTCGTGCTGGCCGGGCGTGACGTAGTGCTGCCCGATCGCGCCACGCTGCTCGAGCGCGCCGCTACCATCGAAGCGCGCTATGGCCGCTGGGGGCTGCCGGCGCGCAAATGGCTGCGCATGCTGCGCCCGCTGCCCTGACCATGACCCACAGCACCACCGCACCGCGGGCCGCGCGGCCGGCCACCACCAGTCACGCCAGCGCCAGCAGCGACACCTTGCCGCTGCCGCGCCAGCCGTGGCAAGGCAAGCTCGACTGGCGCGTGCTGCTGGGCTGGCTGCGCGACGACCAGCTGGTCACCGCCGAAGACGCCGAGCGCGTGACGCGGCGCTTCGGCGCCGGCAGCTCGAGCCAGCACGCGCTGGTGCGCCTGGGCGCGGCCGGGTTGCTGCGCGCGGGCACCGAGCAGGCGCTGGACACCGAGGCGCTGAGCGAATGGCTGGCGCGGCGCTGCGCACTGCCGTTCCTGCGCATCGACCCGCTGCGCGCCGACGTCGGCCGCGTCGCCGACGTGATGTCGGTGCACTACGCTGAAAGCCGCTGCGCGCTGCCGGTGCAGCTCACCGCGCACGAGGTGGTGATCGCCACCGCCGACCCCTTCGATGTCGGCTGGGTGCCGGAGATCGAGGCCCACACCCGGCGCAAGGTCAAGCTGGTGCTGGCGCAGCCGCAGGAGGTGCGCAAGTACACCACCGAGTTCTACGCGCTGGCCAAGTCGGTGCGCGCCGCGCAAAAGAGCGGCGAGGTCGCGCCGGCGGCCAGCTTCGAGCAGTTGGTCGAACTGGGCAAGTCGGCCAAGCAGCTCGACGCCAACGACGCCGGCGT
>CALBTN010000387.1 GCA_937967345.1 uncultured Rubrivivax sp.
GTGATCTCGGCCACGCAGTGGGACAAGATCCAGACGCTGATCAACCGCGGCATCGCCGAGGGTGCCAAGGTGGTGGCCGGCGGCCCCGGCAAGCCTGACGGGCTGGACACCGGCTACTACGTCAAGCCCACCGTGCTGGGCCCGGTGCGCAACGACGCGACCGTGGCGCGCGAGGAGATCTTCGGCCCGGTGCTGGTGATGCTGGGCTACGACACGGTGGACGAGGCGGTGGCCATCGCCAACGACACGCCCTACGGCCTGGCGGCCTATGTCTCCGGCGGCGACCTGCAGGCCACGCGCAAGGTGGCGTCCCGCCTGCGCGCCGGCCAGGTGACGCTGAACAGCGCGCCGGCCGACATGATGGCGCCGTTCGGCGGCTACAAGCAGTCGGGCAACGGGCGCGAGTGGGGCGAGCACGCCTTCGCCGAGTTCCTCGAGATCAAGGCGGTGCTGGGCTACACGCCCAAGACGGCCTGACGCCCGAAGCAGCCCAGCGCGACCCCAGCACCACACGGAGACAAGCACGATGGCCGCGATCAACGCAGTGATCGATCTGAGCATCGACGACGGCATCGCCGTGATCACGTCGAACCACCCGCCGGTGAATGCGCTGTCGGCCATCGTGCGCGACGGCCTGGCGGCGGCTTTCGACCAGGCACTGGCCGACGCTGGGGTCAAGGCGATCGTGCTGACCTGCGCCGGGCGCACCTTTTTCGCCGGCGCCGACATCAGCGAGTTCGGCAAGCCGCACCAGGGCGCGCCGCTGCACGCGGTGTTCGAGCGCATCGAAGCGGCGGCCAAGCCGGTGGTGGCGGCGATCCACGGCACCTCGCTGGGCGGTGGCTTCGAGACCGCGCTGGTGTGCCACTACCGCATCGCGCTGGCTTCGGCCAAGGTCGGGCTGCCCGAGGTCAAGCTCGGCTTGCTGCCCGGTGCCGGCGGCACGCAGCGCCTGCCGCGCATCGTCGGCGCGGCCAAGGCGCTGGAGATGATGACCGGCGGCGCGCCGGTGGGCGGCAAGGCGGCGCTGGCGATGGGCCTGGTGGACGAGCTGGTCGACGACCGTGCTGATCTGCGCGCCGCCGGCATCGCCTTCGCACGGCGCGTGCTGGCCGAAAAGCGAGCGCTGCGCCGCATCAGCGAGCAGCCGGTGGCCGGCGGCACGCCCGAGCTGTTCGCGCAATTCCGCGCCAGCCACGCCAAGGCCTTTCGCGGCTTCGATGCGCCCGAGGCGATCATCCAGTGCGTCGAAGCCGCCGCCACGCTGCCCTTCGCCGAGGGCATGGCGGCCGAGCGGCGCCTGTTCATGGGCCTGCTGCAAGGCGTGCAAAGCCAGGCGCAGCGCTACATGTTCTTCGCCGAACGCCAGGCGGCCAAGATCGACGGCCTGCCCGAGCGCACGCAGCCGCGCCCGGTGGAGACGGTGGGCATCATCGGTGCCGGCACGATGGGCGGCGGCATCGCGATGAACTTTCTCAACCGCGGCATCGCGGTCACCATCGTCGAAACGCAGGCGGCAACGCTCGAGCGCGGCGTCGCCACCATCAAGAAGAACTACGACAACAGCGCGGCCAAGGGCCGCATGAGCGCGGCCGAGGTCGACAAGCGCATGGCGCTGCTGTCGCCGACGCTGGACTTGGCTGCCTTGGCGCAAGCCGACCTGGTGATCGAGGCGGTGTTCGAGGACATGGCGGTGAAGAAGGATCTGTTCGCCAAGCTCGATGCGATCTGCCGGCCTGGCGCCGTGCTGGCCAGCAACACCAGCTACCTGAACGTCGACGAGATTGCCGCGGCGACGCAGCGCCCGGGCGACGTGGTCGGCCTGCACTTCTTCAGCCCGGCCAACGTGATGAAGCTGCTCGAAGTGGTGCGCGGCGCCAAGACCTCGCCCGAGGTGCTGGCCACCGCGATGGAACTCGGCCGCCTGATCGGCAAGGTGCCGGTGGTGTCGGGCGTGTGCCACGGCTTCATCGGCAACCGCATGCTGGCGCAGCGCCGCATCCAGGCCGACGCGCTGATCCTCGAAGGCGCGATGCCCTGGGACGTGGACCGCGTGGCCTACGACTTCGGCTGGCCGATGGGGCCGTTCCAGATGTCGGACCTGGCCGGGCTGGACATCGGCTGGTCGAAGGAAGCGTCCAAGGGCGCGACGGTGCGCGAGCGGCTGAACGAGCTCGACCGCCGCGGCCAGAAAACCAGCGCCGGCTACTACGACTACGACGCCAAGCGCAACCGCAGCAACTCAGCCCTGGTCGAAAAGCTGATCCTCGACTTCGCGGCCGAGAAGGGTATCCAGCGCCGGCGCATCGACGACCAGGAAATCCTCGAGCGGCTGGTCTACCCGATGATCAACGAGGGCGCGAAGATCCTCGCCGAGGGCATCGCGCAGCGCGCCAGCGACATCGATGTCGTGTGGATCTACGGCTACGGCTGGCCGGTGTACCGCGGCGGGCCGATGTTCTACGCCGACACGGTGGGCGCGGCCAACGTGGTCGCCGCGCTAGAGAAGTACCTGCCCAAGCTCGGCGCGGGCTTCGAGATCGCCCCGCTGCTGCGGCAGATGGCGCAGCAGGGCAAGCGCTTCACCGGTTGATTGCGCGGCGCGGGCGGCGCCCAGGTGCTGCCCGCTGGCCTATCGGGCCGGCAGCGCGCTCAGCACCAGCTTCAGCGCATAGAGCACGACGAAGGTGCCGACCAGGTCGCCGACCAGCATCGTGATCACGTCGGCGGGGTTGGCCAGCGCGGCGCCCACCCACACGAAAGCCAGGCTGTGCAACGCAGCGCTGAGGGTGGCACTGGCCAGGGCGAGCTGCGCGAGGTCGGCGGCGCGCAGCCCTTGAAGGTCGGGCCGCAGGCCCAGCG
>CALBTN010000388.1 GCA_937967345.1 uncultured Rubrivivax sp.
ACCCCTACGGCGGCGGCGGCGGCGGCGGTGGTCGCGGCGGCTACGGCGGCGGCGGTGGGGGCCGCGGCGGCTACTGAATAGCGCCTGCGCGGCACGCCGCGCAGGTTGCGACAGGTTTCAACCCAAGGGCGCCGGTGCCACGCATCGGCGCCCTTGGGTCGTATGGGCCGTATGGGCCGTATGGGCTGCCCGGGTCGGCCGTGCCGGCCGTGCGGTGTGGCACTTGAATCGCGGCACCGGCCTGGCAGCGTCGGCGCCGGCCACACGCTGCGCTTGGGCGGCGCTTCAGTTCAAGTTGCTCGCCGCCGCTTGCGCCCGCGCTTGGCCAGCGCACGGTCGAACAGCGCGTTCGGCAGCACCCGCAGCAGCTTGGCCACCACGCCCATCTGCCACGGAATCACCCGGTAGCTGCTGCCGGCGACGATGGCCGCGTACGCGCGCTCGGCAAAGCCCTGCGGCGTCATCAGGAACGGCATCGCGTAGCGGTTGCCGCGGGTCAGCGGCGTGTCAACGTAACCGGGCAGCAAGGTCACCACCCGCACCCCGCTGGCCGCCAACTCGACACGCAGGCTTTCGCAGTAGCTGACGACCGCCGCCTTGCTCGCGCAATAGGCGCCATGACCGGGCAGGCCGCGGATGCCGGCCACGCTGGCGATGCCCACCAGCCGGCCGCTGCCGCGTTCGCGCATCGCCGCGACGAAGGGATGGAACGTCGCCGCCATGCCGATGTTGTTGGTCTCGAAGGTGTCGCGCAGCACGTCCAGGTCGGCGATGTCGGCGGTGTCGATGCCCACGCTGATACCGGCGTTGGCCACCACTGCATCGGGCAACCCTTGGGCGGCGATGCAGGCGTGGCCGGCGCCGACGATGCTCGCGACCAGCGCGAGCCGCCAGCCCGCGCGCGCGAAACGCTGCGCCAGCGCCTGGCCGATGCCGCTGGAGGCACCGGTGATGAAGACCAGCGGTGCGTTCAACGCGGGCCTTCGGGGCGCGCGGCCGGCGCCATGCGTGCGCCGGCCGACGGCAGCAGCCGCGCGCGCATCTTGCCCTGCAGCTGCAGCTTGCCGCTGAGGTGGTCGTACTCCATGCCGGCCGCCTGGAACTCGCTGCCGTCGCTGGTCACCGTCACCGGCAGATGCGAGCGCACCTGCTCGGTGTCGAGGAAGGCGTGCAGGAACTCGCCGCGAAACTGCACCGGCTCGCCGCGCGGGCCGGTGCTGTCGACCCGCGCAGCACCGATCAGCTGCACCTGGCTGCCATCGCCGTTGGCCACCGCGCGGCGCGCCTGCGCCAGCGTGGTGCGGCCATCGGCGGAGACCGCGCGCAGCTGCGGCTCGTCGACCTCGATCGTGTCGCTGGCGGCATAGTGGCGCAGTTGCTGGCCTTGCAGCTGCAGCTCGAGCCGGCCGCCGCGATCGAAGCGCTCGACGACGAATCGCGCCATCGTGTAGTCGGGCTCCTGGCGCAGCACCGGCGGGGCCGGCGCTGCGACCGGCCCCGGCGTGTTCTTCACCAGCCACCAGGTGCCCAGGGCCAGCACCAGCATCAGCAGCAGCGGCAGGTAGCTGGCAAGCGCCTCGCGCACCCGCTGAGGCCAGGGCTGCGGCGCGCGCGGCGGCGGCGGGCGCGCCGGCAGCGGGCGCAGCGCCAGCTCACTGTCGTCCAGATCCGGCAGCGGCAGCACCAGCGCCATGAGCTCAGCGCGAGTCCAGCGTGTGGGTGTGCGCCTGCAGCAGCTCGGCGTAGCGGCCGGCGGCCATCAGCAGCAGGTCGCAGAACTCGCGTGCCGCGCCGTGGCCGCCGGGGCGCGAGGTGACGTGATGGGCGATGGCGCGCACCTCGGCGTGGGCGTTGGCGCTGGCGCAGGCCAGGCCGGCGCGCAGCAGCAGCGGCAGGTCGGGCCAGTCGTCGCCGATCGCCGCGGTATCGGCCCAGTCGATGCCCAGCGACGCCAGCAACGACTGCGCCGCGGCCAGCTTGTCGTGCACGCCGTACAGCGCGTGCGCCAGCCCGAGGTCGGCGACACGGCGGCGCACCGCGGCCGAGTCGCGCCCGGTGATCACCAGCGGCGCGATCCCGCCCTGCTGCAGCAGCTTGAGGCCGTGGCCGTCGAGCGCGTGGAAGGCCTTGACCGTCTCGCCGTGCTCGCCGATGTACAGCCGCCCGTCGGTGAGCACGCCGTCGACATCGAAGATCGCGCAGCGCATGCCCAGGCCGCTGCCCTGCGCCAGAAGCAGCAGCTCGGGGGCGAAGTGCAGCGTCGGCATCAGATGACCTTGGCGCGCATCAGGTCGTTGGTGTTCAGCGCGCCGGCCAGCCGGCCGTCACCATCCAGCGCCAGGACGCTGGTGATGCGGTGCCGCTCCATGATCTCGGCGGCGTCGACCGCCAGCGCATCGGCACTGACGCAGCGCGGCTGGGGGTGCATCACGTCGTGCGCCTGCAGCCCGCGCAGCTCGACGCCGCGCTCGATCAGCCGGCGCAGGTCGCCGTCGGTGAAGATGCCCGCCGCGCGGCCGTCGGCGTCGACCACCGCGGTGAAGCCCAGCCCCTTGCCGGTCATCTCGCCGAGCATCGCGATGAAGCTGGCGTCGGGGCCCACGCACGGCAGGCCGTCGCCCGAGCGCATCAGGTCGCGCACGTGGATCAGCAGCTTGCGCCCGAGGCTGCCGCCGGGGTGCGAGCGCGCGAAGTCCTCCTCGCGAAAGCCCCGCGCATCGAGCAGCGCCACCGCCAGCGCGTCGCCCAGCGCCATCTGCGCGGTGGTGCTGGCAGTGGGCGCCAGGTTCATCGGGCAGGCTTCTTGGTCGACCGCGCTGCTGATCACCAGGTCGGCGTGGCGCGCCAGCGTCGAGCCGACATTGCCGCTCATCGCCACCAGCGTGACGCCAACCCGGCGCAGCGCCGGCAGGATCGCCGCCAGCTCGTCGCTCTCGCCGCTGTTGGAGATCGCCAGCACCACGTCGCCGGACGCGACCATGCCCAGGTCGCCGTGGCTGGCCTCGCCCGGGTGGACGAAGAACGCCGGGGTGCCGGTGGAGGCCAGCGTCGCGGCGATCTTGCGCCCGACATGGCCGCTCTTGCCCATGCCCATCACGATGACGCGGCCGCGGCATTCGAGCATTGCGCGCACCGCACCGGTGAAGCCGTCGCCCTGACGCGCGGCCAGCGCATGCAGCGCGCGCGCCTCGATCTCGAAGGTGCGCTCGGCCAGCCGCAGCACGCGCTGGGCATCGAAGCCGGGTGCGCGCGCGGTGTCGTTCGGCTTCGTTAGCATCGCGGCATTCTAGGAGGGTGCCGTCGCGCCGGCGGGGCCTTCGCTGCCACCGCCGCCCCATGGCCTCCACCCTCGACCTCGCGCTGCTGTACCTCGTCGCCGCGGTACTCGGCGTGGTCGCGTGCCGCTCGCTGAAGCTGCCGCCGATGCTCGGCCACCTGGTGGTGGGCGTGCTGATCGGGCCAAACGCGCTGGCGCTGGCCAAGGACACCGCCAGCATCAAGTACCTGGCCGAGTTCGGCGTGGTGTTCCTGATGTTCGTCATCGGGCTGGAGTTCAACCTGCCCAAGCTGCGCAGCATGCGCTCGCTGGTGTTCGGCCTGGGGCTGTCGCAGGTGCTGCTGACCATCGTCGGCGCGCTGCTGGGCAATGCGCTGATGGCGTGGCTGTTCTCCTTCAGCGCAAGGTCGTGGCAGCTGGGCTGGCAGGGCGCGGTCGTGCTCGGCGGCGCGATGGCGATGTCCAGCACCGCGATCGTGGTCAAGATGATGGCCGAGCGGCTCGAGTTGGAAAGCGAACACGGCCGGCGCATCATCGGCGTGCTGCTGTTCCAGGACCTGGCGGTGGTGCCGCTGCTGGTGCTGATTCCGGCACTCAACGACAGCGGCCGCGGCATGGCCTTGGCGATCGCCGCGGCGATGCTGAAAGCCGCGCTGCTGCTGGCGCTGCTGCTGGTGGGCGGCAAGCGCGCGATGCGCTGGTGGCTGACGCTGGTGGCGCGGCGCAAGAGCGACGAGCTGTTCGTGCTGAACCTGCTGCTGGTCACGCTCGGGCTGGCCTGGCTGACCGAGCATGCCGGGCTGTCGCTGGCGCTGGGCGCTTTCGTCGCCGGCATGCTGGTCGGCGAGACCGAATACAAGCATCAGGTCGAGACCGACATCCGGCCGTTCCACGACGTGCTGCTCGGCCTGTTCTTCATCACCGTGGGCATGAAGCTCGACTGGCGCCCGGTGCGCGACCATTGGCCGCTGGTGCTGGCCTTGACCTGCGTGCCGGTGCTGGCCAAGTTCATGCTGGTGGCGGCGCTGACGCGGGTGTTCGGCGCCACGCCGGGGATCGCGCTGCGCACCGGGTTGTACCTGGCGCAGGCCGGCGAATTCGGCTTCGTGCTGCTCGCGCTGGGCGGCCAGCACGGCCTGGTGGCCGCGCAGTGGGCGAGCCCGGTGCTGGCCAGCATGGTGCTGTCGATGCTGATCGCGCCGATCCTGATCCTGTACAGCAACCGCATCGTGATGCGCCTTTCATCCAGCGACTGGCTGCTGCAATCGGTGCAGCTGACCAGCATCGCCAAGCGCTCGATCACCACCCAGGGCCACGTGATCATCTGCGGCTACGGCCGCAGCGGCCAGAACCTGGCGCGGCTGCTGGACCAGGAGCACATCCCGTACATGGCGCTGGACCTGGACCCCGACCGCGTGCGCCAGGCCGCCGCCGCCGGCCAAAGCGTGGTGTTCGGCGACGCCGCGCGGCTGCAAAGCCTGATGGCCGCCGGCCTGGTGCGTGCCGCCGCGGTGGTGGTCAGCTACCCCGACACCGCGTCGGCGCTGAAGATCCTGCGGCTGGTGCGCGAGCACGCGCCGAAGGTGCCGGTGCTGGTGCGCACGATCGACGACACCGACCTGGAGCGGCTGCGCCAGGCCGGTGCCGCCGAGGTCGTGCCCGAGGCGATCGAGGGCTCGCTGATGCTGGCCAGCCATGCGCTGGTGCTGGTGGGCGTGCCGATGCGCCGCGTCATCCAGATGGCGCGCGACGCACGCGATGCGCGCTACGGCTTGCTGCGCGGCTACTTCCACGGCTCGGACGACCGCTCCGACGAGCTGCAGCAAGAACGCCTGCTCAGCGTCACGCTGCCGGCGGCGGCGGCGTGCGTCGGCCGCAAGCTGGGGCAGCTGGCGCTGCACGCGGTGGGCGTGCGCGTGGTGTCGGTACGGCTGGCCGCGGGGCAGGTGCGCAGCGTGGACGACGAGTTCCGGCTCGGCGCCGGCGACACGCTGGTCCTGTCCGGCCTGCCCGAACCGCTGGCGCTGGCCGAGGCCAAGCTGCTGGGGGGCGACTAGCCGGCCGCCCCGAAGGCCGCGAACCCGCGCCGACGTGCTGGCCTCACCGCGCCATCGGCCG
This sequence comes from uncultured Rubrivivax sp., assembly GCA_937967345.1. Classification (GTDB taxonomy): domain Bacteria; phylum Pseudomonadota; class Gammaproteobacteria; order Burkholderiales; family Burkholderiaceae_C; genus Rubrivivax. The sequence goes on from CALBTN010000388.1 coordinate 5,396, forward strand.
ACCGCGTTGCCGCCGCCTGAGCTTGGACGGCAGCCGCGGCATCACACCAGCAGCGCACCGTGCGCCAGATGCGACGCCACGCGCCGCGCCATCACCGCGGCGGCGGCACGCAGCACGCGCACCCCGAGCAGCGGCGCATCCGCACACAACGCGTCGAGCTGTGACGCGCTCATCGACCAGACCACGCTCGGCGTCATCGCCTCGACGTTGGCCGCGCGAGGCACCTCGGCGAACAGGCCGGCCTCGCCGACCAGCGCGCCCGGACGCAGCACGCCCACCGGCGAGCTTCCCGATGCGGCGCGGCTGACGTAGATCTGCAGGTTGCCCTGCTCGAGCCAGCACGCGCTGCGCGCGGGCTCGCCCTGGCGCATCAGCGGCGCGCCGGCGCGCAGGTTGCGCCGCGACAGATACGGCAGCAAAGCCTGCCACTGCTGCGCGTCCAGATCGGCATCGAAGGCGTCGCTGGCCTTTGCACTCTGCACGGCCTGGACCAAGGTGGTGATGTCCATCGTCGTGTGCGCGCGAGCAGCGCCGCGCGTCTCGTTATGGCGTCACGATTCTGCGCGGGGGGTCGCGGCTGCGGCAATCGCCCGGCTGGGGGGGAAGGCGTGGCCGCGCTTCGATGCAGGATGTAGCAATCAGCCGGAAGCCCGCATGAATGCTTGGTTCCCGCGATCTTCGCTGCGCATGTGTACCCGTGTGTGTACCCGGCCGCCGCGGTCGACACGGTACAGCAGCCCAGGGAGGGGGTCGCAATCTCTGGACCGATTGCCACGGAAACCGATCACCCCTCGCTTCTCGCCTCGGTCAGCGCGGCGCCGCCGGCCTGCGCGGCCTCAGGGGGCCCCCTACACTTGCAGGCATGAGGGGGGGCTCGATGTACGACGTAATCGGTGACGTGCACGGCCAGGGGGAGAAGCTGCGCGCACTGCTGCGCCGGCTGGGCTACACGCAGCGCGGCGGTAGCTGGCAGGCGCCGCAAGGTCGGCAAGCGATCTTCGTCGGCGACCTGATCGACCGCGGCCCCGAGCAGCGCGAAGTGCTCGGCATCGTGCGCTCGATGATCGATGCCGGCCAGGCCCGCGCGGTGATGGGCAACCACGAGTTCAATGCGATCGCCTTCGCCACGCGGCACCCCGGGACGGGCGAGCCGCTGCGCCCGCGAAGCGACAAGAACCGGCGCCAGCATGCGAGCTTCCTGCAGGCGGTCGACGAGGGCTCCGCGCTGCACCGCGAGTGGGTCGAGTGGTTCCGCACGCTGCCGCTCGCGCTCGACCTTGGCGGAATCCGCGTGGTGCACGCTTGGTGGGACGATGCGGCCGTCGCCAGCATCGATGCGGCAGCGCGGCGCGGTATGGACGACGAACTGCTTGTCGCCTGCTTCGACGATCCCGTGCTGACGCAGGCGCGCAAGCTGCTGACGTGCGGCGTGGAGATGGACCTGCCGCCCGGGTGCTGGATCGTCGACAAAGAAGGGCACCAGCACGCGGACGCCCGCCTCGCCGTCTGGCGCCACCGCAGCGAGCGCCTGCGCGACATCGCGATCGTGCCCGCCGGCAGCGAGCATGCCGTGCCGGACATACGGGTGCCGGACGAGTACCGACTGCCGCCGCTCGATGGCGCGCCGGTGCTGTTCGGCCACCACTGGTTCACCGGCCCGGTCCGGCTCGAAGGGCCGAAGGTGGCCTGCCTCGACTGGTCGGCGGCGAAGGCTGGGCCGCTGGTCGCCTACCGATGGGACGGCGAGGATAAACTCCGGGACGATCGGCTCGTCGCGGTGGGTGCGGACATGCCGAAGTCCTCGCCGGTTTCCGAGCGACTGGCGAACGCCGAAACGGACTGACTTGAGCAGGTGCCCACCACGTGGTGGCCGATGCGCTGGTCGATGACCGCCTCGGGCACGCCGTTCGCGGCCGCACGTTGTCTGAATCTTGCCTCGACACCCCGTTCGCGAGCCGCGCCCTTGTGCGAACGCTGGGGCGGGCAGCGCTGGGCGCGAACGGGGCTGAATGGGCTCCTACCGGGGCGGGACTGGCAACATCCAGGTTGACACCATTGCGGCACCGAACCCGCTGCGATTGACGACCACGCCCAGCCGCTCGCGCGCTCGGCGGATCACCTTGTGGGTGAACCCCTCGGCCGCCATGACCCGGACCGCGTCCCGACTCAACATCCCCGAAGGGCCGGCACCGCGCAGCAGCGCCCGCAGGCGCGCCTCGGCCGCGTTCGTGCGCGTGCCGGTCGGTGCCGGTAGGCTCGCGGCCGGTGGGCTCGCCTTTCCCCGCTGCGCCTCCTTGCGCTCGCGGAGAAACCGCTGCCACCCGGTCTCGGTCTGCGGCTGCGGGATGTTGGATGCCCGGGGCTTCACTTCGAGTACCTCGCCAGCTCGGCGCGAGCCCACCGGGCCAGTTGCCAGTTCGCGCTCCCCTCGGGCGCCTCGATCGCGGCCAGCCGCTCAAGGCGCTCGCGCTCGCGCTTCATGTCCGCGGCGATGCGGCGCTGCCAGGCGCTCGGCTCGGGCTCGACCGGCTTCTCGGGCTCGGCGGGCTTCAGGTCGCTGGGCTTGAAGCCAGTCAGTTCCTCGATGCGCTCGGCGAGCCTGAGCGTGCTGAACGCGAAGACGAGGGACCTCGGGGCGGGCTCGACGATCACGCTGCCGTCCTGTAGGTGCGTCGGCGCCAGGCCGACGAGGACGCACCGCCAGCGCGAAGCACCGTCCGGCGCCTCGAAGCGGTCGACGAAGTCAATTGAGCAGGACAGCCCGTCCCGCCACAGGTCGCGGCGCGACCGATAGGCGATGCGCCAGTCGACGACGGACAACCCGGCGCCGGCAAGCTGCTGGCAGACATAGGTGAGGGCTTTCGACACGGTCAGGTCCTTTCAGGTAGTGGGGGGGGGAAGTCGGTACAGGGTGCGGCGCCGCCGGCCAGCACGTCGCGCGCCACAGCGGCCCTGGCCTGCAGCGTGGTGTCGGCGGTCCAGTAGTCGGCAGTCTGGTTCGCCAGCAGCACGACGCCCAGCGGCCACACGGCACGCCAGTCGCCGCGGGTCGACGCGGTACAGCAGCACCGGCAGCAGGTCGCCGGCCTGGGCGACTGCCTGCGCCCACCATCGCGCCAGTCTTCGAGGGTCGCGGTATCGAGCAACAACGCGCCCATGTAGTCGCCTTGGGTGCGGCGGTGCGTGGCGTGGCCTTGGATCAGCCTGGGCTGTTGCCTGCGTGCCATGTCTCACCCTTCCATCGTCGAAGTGAACCCCGCGCAGCGCTGCGGCAGCGTCACCAGTGCGGCCGGCAGTTCGGTGCCGACCCCAGCGGCGCGGGCGTTCGTGCAGCGCCACGCGTCGGGCCGGCCGGCCAGGTAGCGGCACTCGACGCACATCGCGCGATCGTCGGCCTGCACGTCGCGCAGGTGCAGCCGCTCGGCGATGTCGTCGGCGTCGGTGGCGCCGATACCGCGGCGCAGGAACAGCACCACGCGGGCCGCGAAACGGGCGCAGGCTGCGTCGTTCCACGGTTCGGCGTGGCGGCCTCGCCATCGGCCGCCGTGAGCTTGTAGGGCCGCTCCAGCAGCCGCAGCAGCTCGGGCTTCGCGGCGCGCAGCTCGGCGCGCAATTCGTCGGTCAGCTTCGATGCGGGCCGGACCAGCAGCTTGTCGCCGTCGGCCTCGACGCTGAATCCAGCCTCGGCCATCTGGTGCAGCAGTTCGCGGGCGCCCATCTCAGATCGCCTCGGCATTGGAGTTGCCGGCCGAAGATGCCGCCGAAGGGAGCGCCGAAGAGCGCGAAGAGTGCGAAGGGAGCAGCATTTCTTGTTCGCTCCCTTCTGCTCCCTTCGGGACACCCGCGTCCAAAGCAGCATCGAAGAGCGCGACTCGCTGGCTCTTGCTCCCTTCGCTCCCTTCGCTCCCTTCGGCGATCTTGGACGCCCACGTCCATCCGCCCGACATTCCCAGTTTCCGCTTCTCGACGCCGATCCGCAGCGAAGCGCGCTTGACCTGATCCCACGAGTAGCCGGCGCCGTCGGCGTCGGCCTTGATCGCCTTCACCGGCACCGGCCCGTCGGCCAGCAGCCCGCGCAAGAACCCGCCAACGTCGGCCATCTCGACAGACTCGCCGCCTTCCGCTTCGACTTCCGCCAGCAGCTCGCGCGCCGTGCCCTCGACGGCCTGCCCCCAGCCGATGTGACTGGCGAAGATGCCCGGCCAGGCGTCAAGTTCCGTCTGTTCGATGACGTACTCGAATCCACCATCGTCGGCGCCGATGTTGGACTTCGATCGGGCCAGGATACGTTTGGTCTCGCCGTCTTCGGACTTCACCCTCGCGGCCACCATGACGACGCGCGCCACGGCACCGAAGGCCACGCTGCCCACGACGCGCTCAGAGCCTGTGAAGCTTTCGATTTCCGCTGACCGGCATGCCGGTTGCGGC
>CALBTN010000389.1 GCA_937967345.1 uncultured Rubrivivax sp.
GCATCAGCACCTGGTACATCCGTGGCGGCTTCGTGCGCAACGCCTTGCGCTCGGCCACGACCGCACCTTGTCCGCCCGGGGTACGCGTTCCCGCAGGCGCAGAAGCAGGCACTTTAGGCTTTTGCTCGGGCATGATTCATTCTATCGAGTCAAGGCAGCCGACGCTGGCACGGATCCGGGCGCGGGCATGACGCCCGCACGTGTGGCATATGGCTGCGGCCTCGCGTTGCTTCAAGAGCCGGTGCGTGGGCCTGTCCCGCTATGCTCGCGGCCATCGTCTGCACAGGAAACCCCAAATGGCCAAGCCGGTGAAGAATCCCTCGAAGTCCTCGCGCAGCAAGGCAACGACGCGGGGCCCTGCGCGCAACCCGAACCCCGGCGAGGAGACCTCGCGCCCGTCGCTGCGCCAGGCCAGCGGCGCGGTGCGATCGCTGGCCCGCCAGTTGCACTCTTGGACCGGCAGCCTGCTGGGTGGGGTCGGTACGGCGGCCGACGTGTCGCTGGCGCTGGCCGCCGCATCGGTGCAGCGACCGGGCCCGAAGGCGGCCGTGGCCAAGGCCGCTGCCCTGGTCAAAGACGCGCGCGAAGCGGCCGGCTTGACGCTGGACGAACTCGGCGCCGCGCTGGAGCTCGAGGACGCCAGCTTCATGGAACTGGTCGAAAGCGGCAAGGTCGGCCTGCCTTTCGACTTGATCCTGCGCCTGGCGGCGATCCTCGGACGCAATGACCCCATCACCTTCGTGCTGCAGCTGACGCGCTCGTACAACCCGCGTGTGTGGAAGGCGCTGGACGCGCTGGGCGTGGGCAAGTTGCTGGTCCAGGCCGGACGCGAGCGCGAGTTCGCCAACATCTATCGCAGCAGCAACGTGGCGCGCCAGCTCTCCGACAAGGACTTCGCCGCGGCCTTGGCGTTCTCGGCGGCGGCCTTCGACAGCGCGTTGAAGTTCCTCGGCCATGTCGAGAAGAAGCCATCAGCCAAGGCAAAGCAGGCCGAGCGTGAAGCCTGAACGGCGGTTGCGCCCGGCGCGTGCACCGCGCGGCGGCACGGCGGCATCGCACGGATCGCAGCGGCTTGCGGCACCGGCATGGCCGGCGTGAGCATCGCGCCGCTGCACATTGCCGTCGTCGACGACGAGGCCGACATCCGCCGCTTGTTGGCCGGCTACCTGCAAGCCAACGGCTACCGCGTTTCGCAGGCATCCAGCGGAGCCGGGCTGATGCTCACGATGCGCGACGACCCCCCGGCGCTGGTGCTGCTGGATCTGGGCTTGCCGGGCGAGGACGGTTTCGAGATCGCGCGCAGACTGCGCGAGAGCTTTCGCGGCGGGCTGGTCATCGTCACCGGCCGCGGCGACGCCGTCGACAAGGTGGTCGGCTTGGAAGTCGGTGCCGACGACTACGTGACCAAGCCCTTCGATCTGCGCGAGCTGCTGGCGCGCATCAAGGCGGTGCTGCGCCGCGTCGCGCTGGCGTCGCCGCCGCCCGATGCGGCCCGCCAGAGGCTGCAGTTTTCCGGCTGGCTGCTCGACATCGGCGCGCGCCGGCTCAGCGATGCCGCTGGCATCGACGTCGCGCTGACCAGTGGCGAGTTCGATCTGCTGTGCACCTTCGCGCTGAATCCCGGGCGCGTGCTGTCGCGCGACTTCTTGCTCGAGGCCACGCGCGGCCGCGAGGCCGGCCCCTTCGACCGCACGATCGACGTCCAAGTCGGGCGCTTGCGCAAGAAGCTGGAACTCGATGCCGCCGTGCCGCAGCTGATCAAGTCGGTGCGCGGCGCCGGCTACATCCTGGTGCCGCCGGTGTCCGCCGCATGAAGGCAAGCCCGCGACCAGGCAGCGCCGACGGCGACGCGCTGCTGCGCGCGCTGTTCCTGGCGCATCCCGATGCGATGCTGGTGGTCGGCCCCGACGGCGTCATCATGCGTGCCAACCCTGCGGCGGCGCGGCTGCTGGGTTACGCCTTGGACGAGCTCGTCGGCATGCCGGTGGACACCCTGGTGCCGCATTCCAGCCGCCCCCGGCACGCCGGCCACCGCGCCGCCTACGCGCTGCAGTCGCAGCCGCGGCCGATGGGGCTGCAAAAAGAACTGGCCGCCTTGCGCAAGGACGGCATCGAGGTCGCGGTCGAGATTGCGCTGAGCCCGCTGCGCCAGCACGGCCAGGACTGCGTGGTGGCCGCGATCCGCGACGTCGCGGGCTACCCGCGCGTGCAGCAGGCACTGCGCCGCGCACGCTACAGCGAGCATCTGGCGCAGCTGAGCCGGCTCGCGGTCGATACGCGTGAACCGCAGACCATGCTCGATCAGGGCCCGGCGATCGCTGCCGACGCGTTGCAGGCCGATGCCGCGATGGTCTTTCTGCTCGAGCGCAGCGGGCTGGAGTTCAGCCTGGTCGGCGGCGTGGGTCTGCGCGAGGGCGACCGCCTCGGCATGCGCGTGCCCAACCGCCCGGACACCCTGCCCGGACACGTGATGCAGCACGGCCAGACGACACTCGGGACGGCGCCGGACGACTCCGGCCCACCGCCGCCGCGCCCGCCCGGCGTCGCGATGCCCGCCACCTGCCGCGCCGCCGACATGCATTCGATCCTGGCCGTGCCGTTGCCCGATCGCGGCCGGCGCATCGGCGCGGTCGTCATCTGCTGCCGGCAGGCACGCCGCTTCGGCGACGACGAACTGCACTTCCTGGAGTCGCTCGCCAATCTGCTGGCTGCCAGCTTGCAGCGCGCGCAATCCGAACAGGCGCTGAAGCACGCCCAGCAACTCGAAAGCGTGGGTCAGCTCACCGGCGGCATCGCGCACGACTTCAACAACCTGCTGACCATCATCCAGGGCAACCTGCAGGTGCTCGACGAGTTGCCGACGCTGGCGGCCGACCCTCATGCCCAGCATCTGCTCAGCGCGGCCGCGCGCGCGGCGCGCCGCGGCGCCGAGCTCACCGGCAAGCTGCTGGCCTTCTCGCGGCGCCAGGTGCTGCAACCCAGCAACATCGACGCCGGCCAGATGCTGCATTCGCTGGCCGACATGCTGCGGCGCACGCTCGACCAGCGCATCCGCATCGAGGTTGCGGTTGCGGCCGACTGCCCGGCGGTGCACGCCGACGCCGGCCAGCTCGAATCGGCGCTGCTCAACATCGCGATCAATGCCCGCGACGCGATGCGCGAAGGCGGCCGGCTGCGCTTCTCGGCGCAGCCGTGTCCGACGCTGCCGGCGGCGGTGCGCGACAGCCTGGACGATCCGCTGCTCGCGCACGACGGCTTCGTCGCCATCGCCATCGACGACACCGGCACCGGCATGTCCGAGGAGGTCAAGCGGCGCGCCTTCGAACCTTTTTTCACCACCAAAGAGGCTGGCCGCGGCACCGGCCTGGGCCTGAGCACGGTCTACGGCTTCG
>CALBTN010000390.1 GCA_937967345.1 uncultured Rubrivivax sp.
CCGCGCCGGCCGCCTGGCCCAGCGTCTTGCCGGCCAGACCGGTGCTGAAGCTCCACACGCCGTCGAGTGCGTTCAGGCCGATGCGCAGGTCACTCAGGCCCAGCGTGCGCGTGCCGGCATCGTCGGTCACGCTCAGGTCGCCCGAGGCGCGTTCGACGACCACGTCGGCGCTGAAGGTGGGGGCGCTGCGCATCACCAGATGGCCGCCCAGGCGCAGGTCGCCGCCCCAGCCGAAGTGCGGCTGCGCGCGCTTCAGCAGCGGCGCCACGTCCAGCGGCTCGAGCTGCGCATCGACGTCGATCTTGGCCGGCGCGCGACCGGGGTCGGCCGCGGTCCAGGCGATGCGGTTCCAACCCAGCGTGGCGCCCAGCAGCTCGGCGCTGCCGGCTTCGGCGGCGACGTGCATCGGCCCGTCGGCCCAGCGCAGCCGCAGCTCGGTTTGCTTCAGCTGCAGCCAGGGCGCGGCGGCCGCGGCGTCGCCGCGCAGCAGCAGCTGCTGCAGCTTGCCGCTCCAGCCGCTGGGTGCGCCGGGGCTGCCTTGCAAGCCGCCGCTGAGGCGCAACTCGGCGTGAGTGCGCTTGGAACGGGTCCCCGCCGGGGCGTTCTGCAGCGCCTCGACCCAGGCCGGCGGCAGCGATTTCGAGTCGCCCTGCAACTGCAGGGTATGGGCCTGCGGCGTGCCCTGCAGCTTCAGCTGCACGGCATCGGCCGAGCGCTCGCCGTGCGCCAGCCCCTGGATATCGACCTGGGCATCGAGCAGCGCGTCGGGTGCGCTGCCCAGGTTCCAGCGCGCGTCGGCGCGCTGGATGCGCAGCGCACCGAGCTGCAGCGCCTTGCCGGTGTCGAGCCGGCCCTGGGCGCGCAGCTGCGGCCAGCGCCCGTCGATGCTGAAGTCCGCCTGCAGCGCACCGTCGAGCCGGGCGTCTTCACCTGCAGGCAACGCGAGCTTCCACAGCGGTTGCAGCCGGGCCAGTGCCGGCAGGTCGGCCTTCAGCTCGAGCCGGTCGGCGCGGCCGGCGCCGGCGCTGTCCCATTGGCCCTGGGCGTCGATCTGGTTGCCATCGGCCAGCAGCCGCAGCTGGCCGGTGGCGGGCCCGGCCGCAGCCGCGCGCAGCGCGAGCTGGCCGCTGAGCGGGACCCCGGCGAGCTGGCTGGGCAACAACTTCAACTGCGCCTGGCCGCGCAGCCGCTGCAGCCACTGCAGCGCCGAGTTGGCCGACTGCGGCAGCCGCAGGTCGACATCGGCGCTGGCGTTGATGCGGTGCGCCGCACGCCGCCACGCTGAGTCCTCGGGCCCCGGCCACCACGGCACCGGGTCGAAGTCGCTCAGGTTGACCTGTGCGCGCGCGGCCCAGGCGGCATTCTCGTCAGGCCGCGTCAAGCGGCCACTGGCGCTGGCGCGTGCGCTGCCCGCCTGCGCCAGCAACTGGTGCAGCTCGATGTGCAAGGGGTTGAGCTGCGCGTCCAGCCGCAGCTGCACCGGCTGCGCGCTGCGGATGCCGAGCTGACGGCCGTCGATCTGGCCGCGCACGCGCACCGTGGCGCTGTGCGGCGCGGTGCCGTCGAAGCCGCTGCCTTCGAGCTGCAACTGGCCGCCCAGCATCATCTGCGGCGCGCGTGCATCCAGCGCAGCCGGTTGCAGCGCGCGCAGCCGGGTGTCGAGCTGCCATGCGGCCGGATGCCACTGGCCGCTGCCGCTGAGCTGCCCGGCCGCGCTGCGCGCGCTGCCCAACTCGGCCTCGAAGGCCTGGATGTCGATCTGGCTGGGGTCGTCCGGGCGTGCCTGCAGTTGCAGCTCCATCGTGCGCAGCGGCAGCTGGCCGTCGCTCCAGCGGCCGGCGTCGTGGTTGCGCAGCGTCAGCGCCACCGCCGCCGGCAGCTCGCGCGCGCTGGAGCTGGCCGAGGCCTGCAGGTCCAGCGCGGTGCGCGGCGCCGCGCTGTGCAGCGCCGACAGATCAAGCGCGCGCGCGCTGGCCTGCAGCTCGCCCAGCGGCCAGGCGGCGAAGGGGCGCAGCTCGGCGCTGGCGTCCAGCGTCTGCGCCGGTTGCGAGGCCACGCCGCGCGCGCGCAGCGTGGCCCGCAGGTGCGGGCTGGTCAGCGGGCCGTTGAGCTGCAGCGCGGCCGACCATTCGGCAGTGTCGGCGGCAGTGTCGGCGGCGGTGCCCGCGCCGACGGCGGCGGCCGGCGCGGACGGCGCCGTGGCTTGTGGCGCTGCCTGCTGCGTGATCTGCAGCGCCGCATCCAGCGCCAGATCGCCGCGTGTGGCCAGTTGCGCCTGGCCCGACAGGCGCAGCCGGTCCCAGGCCAGCGACAGTGCGTCGATCCGGTGCAGCGCGCCGCCGTCGGTACCCAGCGCGACGCGCGCGCCCAGTTCGCGCAGCGGCGGGTCCAGGCCCTCGATGCGCAACTCGCCGATGCGCAGCGCCTCGACCTGCAGCCCGAGCGGAAAGTCCAGGCGGGTCGGTGCGGTCACAGGCTCGCCGTCGGGCTGGCTGGATGGCCACAGCTCGATGCGCTGCGCCTGCAGCTCATCGAACTCGAGGTTCAGCCACACGCTGCCGCTGCCCCAGCGCAGCCGCGGCGCGCTCCAGCTCAGCTGGTGTACGGCTACGCGCATGCCGCCATCGGGCAACTGCAGGTCGAGCTGTTGCGCCGAGAAGCGCCCGAGCACGCTGCCGCTGACGCCGCTGGCCTGCAGCCCCGGCACCCGCGCGAGCAGCCACTGCGCGCCCGATTCGGTCAGCAGCACCCAGCCCAGCGCGGCGGCGGCGAGCAACGCGACCGCGACCACGCCGGCCAGGTACACACCGAAGCTTGCGCCAAGGCGGCGCAGCGCGCCGCGGCGCGGCGGCGGCGCGCCTTTGGCCGTTGCCGCCGGCGGCGGGTTGGGCGAGGGGGACGGGGCGGGGTCGGCCATCACGCGGGGCTCGCAACCGTGTCAGAACACCACGCCGACGCTGAAGTGCAGCCGCAGCTTGCGCACCTCCTGGCCGTAGGCCAGATCGATGCGCAGCGGCCCGACCGGGCTGCGCCAGTGCAGGCCGGCGCCGTAGCCGAACACCGGGCGCATGTCCTTCCAGCCGTCCGACGCGTTGCCGGCGTCGACGAACAGCGCCCACAGGAACTCGGGCCGGTCGGCGAAGATCGGCCGCGCGATCTGCAGGCTGCTGGTGAACAAGGTGGTGCCGCTGAGCACCGCGCCGTTGAGTTCGGGGCCGAGCGAGCGATAGGCGTAACCACGCACCGACTCGTCGCCGCCGGCACGGAACAGCAGCGTGTCGGGCACGCTCAGCGCTTCGCGCACGAACACCTGGCCCAACTCGATCCGGCCGCTGCCGTAAAAGCCGTCGGGCAGCGGCAGGTAGCCCTGCACCCGGGCGTACAGGCGCGAGAACGGTCCCGAGTCCACCGTCTCGTCGCCCGCGCCGGGCAGCGGCGTGGTCGTGCCGCGCGCATAACCCAGCGCCCCTTGCAGCGACCACACCGTGCCGCGCGTGGGCGTGCGCAGGTCGTCGACGTCGCGCCAGGTCCAGTGGTAGTTGGCCGACAGCGCCTCGCTGTCGTTGTCGCCGGCCGCGGTCTCGAGCAGCGAGCGCGCGTATTCGCCGTAGATCAGCCGCCAGATGCGCAGCGAGTCGCGGGTGCGCCCGGCGCGCACGTGCCACGAGGTGCGCGTCTCGTCGTTGGTGGTCAGCCGCTCGACCTGGCCGGCCAGCAGGTTGCGGTAGCCGTTGTCCAGCAGGTGCGAGGTCAGGTCGCCGCTCCACATGGTCTGCTCCTGGCCGATCTGCAGCCGGTTGTGCAGCACCCAGCGGGTGTCGAAGATGCGCCGGTGGGTGTGCTCCAGCGTCACCTGGAATCCGGTGTCGTCGGCAAAACCCACGCCCACGGTGGCCTGCTGCAGCGGTGCCTCGCGCAGCGCCAGCAGCGCCTGCGCCTGCGCCGGGTCGGGGCTGGCGGCATCGACATCGATGATCGCGCTTTCGAACAGGCCCAGATTGAGCAGGCGGTCCTGCACGTCGCGGATCGTCTGCTCGGTGGCGGGCCGCCCGATCAGCTCGCGTGCCGCCGGCAGCACCGCCTGCTCGTCGAAGTGCTTCAGCCCGGCGGTGTGGATCTTGCCGACGCGGTACAGCGGGCCGCTGTCGGCCACCACGAACAGCCGCACGCTGTTCGTGTCGGCGTTGACCTGGGCCGAGGTGCCGGCCCACTGCGCCTGCAGGTAGCCGTTGCTGCGCAGGCTGGCGATCACGCGGTTCTTCGCGCGGTCCCACGCCGATTGCTGAAACGGCTGGCCCGGCGCCAACGCCCACTCGTCGTGCAGTGCTTCGGTCAGCTCGATCGCGCGGGCGTCGCCGGCTTCGGTCTCGTCGTACAGCGCGCCTTGCACTTGCAGCGTCAGGCGGTGGATCGTGGCGCGCTCGCCGGGGCGCACGCTCATGCGCAGCAGTGGCGGTGCCGCGCCGTCGTCGACGCGCCGCACCTTGACCTCGGGGTTGAAGTAGCCCTCGGTCTGCAGCAGCGACAGCGCCTGCGCCGCCGCCGCGCCGATCAGGCGGTCGATCTCGCCGCGCGTCAGCGCATCGGCCTCGGCCGCGTACTGCAGCCGCGCCAGATCCAGATGCTGCTGCAGCAACGCGCGCAGCTCGCTGGGTGCGTCGATCTCGAGCCTGAACTGTGGTTCGCGCCGGACCTCGACGCCGGCGCCTTCAGGCTTGCTTTGCGTGAAGGGCAAGCTGGCGCAGCCGCCCAGGGCTGCCGCCAGCACGAACCACAGCGCCAGGTGCAGCGCTGCGCGAAAGATCATTTGCTGAGCAACCGCATCGCGCCTTCCAGGCCCTGCAGCGTCAGCGGGAACATGCGCTGGTTCATGATCTGCTGGATCACCGCGATGCTTTGCCGGTAGTGCCACACGCCCATCGGCTCGGGGTTGATCCACGCGTACTTGGGGAAAGCATGCGTCAGCCGTTGCAGCCATTCGGCGCCCGGCTCCTCGTTGTTGTATTCGACGCTGCCGCCGGGCTGCAGGATCTCGTAGGGGCTCATCGTCGCGTCGCCGACGAAGATCAGCTTGTAGTCGCGGTTGTACTTGCGGATCACGTCCCAGGTCGCGAACTTCTCGCTGAAGCGGCGCCGGTTGTTCTTCCACATGAAGTCGTAGACGCAGTTGTGGAAGTAATAGAACTCCA
>CALBTN010000391.1 GCA_937967345.1 uncultured Rubrivivax sp.
CGCGCCGACCTCGGCGATGCGCTCGGCGCCCTTGGTGACGACGATGAAGTTGATCACGACAAGGATCGCGAACACGATCAGGCCGACCGCGAAGTTGCCGCCGATCAGGAAGTGGCCGAAGGCTTCGATCACCTTGCCCGCCGCGCCGGGGCCGTTGTGGCCGTCGACCAGCACCACGCGGGTGGAAGCCACGTTCAGGCTCAGCCGCATCAGCGTGGTGATCAGCAGCACCGCGGGAAAGGCCGCGAAGTCCAGCGGCTTGACCATGTGCGCCGCGATCATCACCACCATCAGCGCGGTGGCGATGTTGAAGGTGAACAGCAGGTCCAGCGCGAAGGCCGGCAGCGGCAGCACCATCATCGCCAGCATCAGCACGACGAAGGCCGGCACGCCCAGCGATTTCAGCAAGCCGGCGCGCGGGCCGAGCACGGCCTGCAGCCTCGTCATCAGCGCGTTCATGCGGCCGCCCCGGCGTCACTGTGCTGCGGGTCGAGCTCGGCCGGCACCTGCAGCTCGGGCAATGGCGCGGGCGGCTGCGCGCGGCCCTGCAGGTGCGCGCGCAGCTGGTACACGTGGGCCAGCACCTGCGCCACCGCGGTAAACAACGCCGGCGGCACCGGGCCGTCGAGCTCGGCGTGCGCGTACAGCGCGCGCGCCAGCGGCGCGGCCTGCAGCACCGGCACCTTGGCCCCTTGCGCGGCGTCGCGGATGCGCAGCGCCAGCAAGTCCTTGCCCTTGGCCACCACGCGCGGCGCGCTCATGCGCGCCTCGTCGTACTTCAGCGCCACCGCGTAGTGCGTCGGGTTCATCACCACCAGGTCGGCGCCCGGCACCGCCGCCAGCATGCGGCGGTTGGCCAGCTCGCGCATGCGCGCGCGCTGGCGTTGCTTGGTCTCGGGGCTGCCTTCGGCTTCGCGCTGCTCTTGCTTGGCCTCCTGCACGCTCATCTTCAGCGACTTCGCCAGCTGGTGGCGCTGCAGCGGCACGTCGACGATGGCAAACAGCGCCAGCGCCAGCACCAGCAGCCACAGCCCGCCCAGCACCACCGTGCCGGCGTGCGGCAGCGCCGCCGCCAGTGGCATCGCCAGCGCATCGGCGAAGCGCGGCAGGTTGCGCTGCAGGTAGGCCACGCCGATCGCACCGACGATCAACGCCAGCAGGCACGACTTCAGCGTGTTCAGCAGCTGCCGCGGCGAGACCATGCGCCCCAGCCCGGCCAGCGGGTCGATCTTGTCGAAGCGCGGCTGCAGCGCCTTCAGGCTGAAGTTCCAGCCGCCGCTGAGCACCCCGGCCAGCAGCGCGGCCACCGCCATCAGCGCGCCCAGCCCCAGCACCAGCCGCAGCGCCGGCCAGGCCAGCAGCGCCAGGCGCTGCGGCAACAGCCGCTCGTCGGCCAGCGCGGCGGCGTCGAAGCGCAGACCCGCGGCCAGCGTCGCTTGCAGCCAGCTCAGCAGCTGCGGCGCCGCAGCGGCCAGCAGCGCCGCGCCGGCACCGATCGCCACGAAATGCGACAGGTCGCGCGAGCGCGCCACCTGGCCCTCGGCGCGGGCCTTGCGGATCTTGCGTTCACTGGCGGGAAGTCGGCGGTCCTGGGCGTCGGCCATGGCGGTCGGTCGCGGTCAAACGCGAGCCGTGCCATGGTGCCGAGCGTGGCCTGCAACTTGAGCCCGATAAGCGGGGGGAATCGCGCCCATGTAACGAACGCGCGGCCGGGGCATGGACGGCATGCCGCGGCCGACGTCGTGCGCGCGCCTGCCGTCGGATTGAAGCCGGCGAAAAAGTGGCGGCGCTGTTCTTCCATGTCGCGGATCGTGCGTCGGCCGACACCGCCGAGCGCCACGTTGCAGCGGTCATTCGGACCTGCGAGCGCCTCGCGCTGTTCGCGCATCGCGGCGTGGCGCGCGACGACATTCGCGCCGGGACTGCGCGTGACCCATCACCAGCGGCGCACGATCATCGCCTATGCAATCGACGATGAGCAACGCCGGGTCACGATCCTCGGCGTGTTCCATGGCGGCCAGGACTGCGTAGCGACGCTGCTCTCGGACGAGGATTGATCCGCCATCGCCGGTCCCGCGGGCCTTGCGTGCAGCAAGTCGGCGATGCGTTGCTGGCGAAACTGCAGAAAGGGCTGTAGGTGCGCCGCCGCGCCCACGGGCTCAGCCCAGTCGAACGCGCTTGGCAGCCATCGCGCGTCGGGCCCGTCGCCTAGTACAACATCCCCTAAATAAGTTTGCAGTTATGAGCGATCGAAGTAAACTT
>CALBTN010000392.1 GCA_937967345.1 uncultured Rubrivivax sp.
TCGAAGATCGTCATGTGGCCGAACAGCGCGTAGTGCTGGAACACGAAGCCGACGTTGCGCTCGCGCACGCTGGTGTTCGTCGCGTCCTCGCCGTGGAACCGCACCTCGCCGCTGTCGGGCACTTCGAGCCCGGCGATGATGCGCAGCAGCGTGGTCTTGCCCGAGCCCGAAGGCCCGAGCAGCGCCACCAGCTCGCCGGCCGGGATGTCCAGGTTCAGCTTGTCGCACACCACGGTGGCGCCGAAGCGCTTGTTCAGGTGGCGGATCTCGATGCTCATGCAAGAAGGCCTTAAGTCATTCACCGCAGAGGAAAGGAGGACGCAGAGTTGGCGCAGAGGAAGATAAGCCTTGCGTTCCTCTGTGGACCTCTGCGTCACTCCGTTCCTCTGCGGTGAAGGGTTTCATTCGCTGCGATCCCCGACTGCGCGCCGTTGATGTTTGACGCGCTGCTCGACCAGGTACTTCAGCCCCAGCGTCACCAGCGCCAGCAGCGCCAGCAGCGAGGCCACGGCAAACGCCGCGGCGAACTGGTATTCGTTGTAGAGGATCTCGATGTGCAGCGGCATGGTGTTGGTCTGGCCGCGGATGTGGCCCGACACCACGCTGACCGCACCGAACTCGCCCATCGCGCGCGCGTTGCACAGGATCACGCCGTACAGCAGCGCCCACTTGATGTTGGGCAGCGTGACGCGGCGGAACATCTGCCAGCCGCTGGCGCCGAGCACGCGCGCGGCTTCTTCTTGCTCCAGCCCTTGCGCCTGCATCAGCGGGATCAGCTCGCGCGCGACGAACGGGAAGGTGATGAACACGGTGGCCAGCACGATGCCGGGCACGGCGAAGATGATCTTGATGTCGTGCGCCGCAAGCCAGCCGCCGAACCAGCCCTGCAGCCCGAACACCAGCAGGTAGATCAGGCCGGCGATGACCGGGCTGACGCTGAACGGCAGGTCGATGAGTGTGAGCAGCAGGTTCTTGCCGCGAAAGTCGAACTTGGCGATGGCCCAGGCCGCGGCCACGCCGAACACCAGGTTCAGCGGCACGCTGATGCCGGCGGCCAGCAGCGTGAGCCAGATCGCCGAGCGCGCGTCGGGCTCGGCGATCGCCTCGACATACACCTGCCAGCCCTTGTCGAAGGCCGCGGCGAACACGCTCACCAGCGGCACGAACAGGAACAGCGTCAGGAAGCCCAGCGCCGCGGCAGTCAGCGCCCAGCGCACCCAGCGCGCTTCGGCGGTGGCCGCGCGCAGCGCGCGGGGTGCGGCGCGCGGCGCCGCAGCCGCAGCCGCAGCCGCAGTGGCGGCGGCGGGGGAAACAGCGGGCGCAGCCAAGGTGTTCATAGCCCGCCCTGGCGTTTGCGCGACCAGGTCTGCAAGCTGTTGATCAGCAGCAGCAGCACGAAGGAGATCACCAGCATCACCACCGCGATCGCGGTGGCGCCGGCCACGTCGTACTGCTCGAGCTTGGTGATGATCAGCAGCGGCGTGATCTCGCTGACCATCGGCAGGTTGCCGGCAATGAAGATCACGCTGCCGTATTCACCCAACGCGCGCGCGAAGGCCAGCGCGAAGCCGGTGAGCAGCGCCGGCAGCACGATCGGCAGGATCACTTTCGAGAAGGTCTGCCAGCGGCTGGCGCCCAGCGTGGCCGCGGCTTCTTCGAGTTCGCGGTTGACGTCTTCCAGCACCGGCTGCACCGTGCGCACGACGAAGGGCACGCCGATGAACACCAGCGCGACGAACACGCCCAGCGGCGTGAAGCTCACCTTGAACGGCAGCCACTGGCCGATCAGCCCGTTGTTGGCATAAAGCGCGGTCAGCGCGATGCCGGCCACCGCGGTGGGCAGCGCGAACGGCAGGTCGACCAGCGCGTCGACCAGCCGCTTGAACGGGAACTCGTAGCGCACCAGCACCCAGGCGACGATCAGGCCGAACAAGGCGTTGAGCAGCGCCGCGGCAAACGACGCACCGAAGGTCAGCCGGTACGACGCCACCACGCGCGGCGCGCTCACCGCCTCCCAGAACGCCGGCCAGGTCATGGTGAAGGTCTTGAGGAACGCGGCCGACAGCGGGATCAGCACGATCAGCCCGACATACAGCAGCGCGAAGCCCAGCGCCAGATCGAAGCCCGGCAGCACGCTGTGCCGCCGCAGCAGCGTGCGGCTCAAGAGCACGGCTCGGCCCCCTTACTTGCGGTTGGCCGCCAGGATCTGGTCGTACAGCGCGCCGTCGTCGAAGTGCTCCTTCTGCGCCTTCAGCCAGCCGCCGAAGACCTCGTCCACGGTGAAGGTGTTGACCTTGGGGAAGGTCTTGGCGTGCTTGGCCAGCACCGCGGCGCTGCGCGGGCGCAGGCCCTTCTGTGCAGCGATCTCCTGCGCCTCGGGCGACCACAGGTACTTCAGGTAAGCCTCGGCCACCTTGCGCGTGCCGCGCTTGTCGACCACCTTGTCGACCACGCTCACCGGGTTCTCGGCCAGCACCGTCCAGCTCGGGTAGACGACGTCGAAGACATCGCCGAACTCCTCGCGGATCAGGTCGACCTCGCTTTCGAAGGTGGACAGCGCGTCGCCGATGTTGCGCTGGATGAAGGTGGTGGTCGCCGCGCGGCCGCCGCCGTCGAACACCGGCACGTTGGCGAAGATCTGCTGCACGCGCTCGCGCGCCTGCGCTGGCGAGCCGCCGGCCTTGAGCACCGCGCCGTAGGCGGCGACGTAGCTGTAGCGGCCATTGCCGGTGAGCTTGGGGTTGGGGATGACCACCGTGGTGCCGGGCTTGGCGACGTCGGCCCAGTCCTTGATGCCCTTGGGGTTGCCCTTGCGCACCAGCAGCACCGTCACCGAGGTGGTGGGCGCGGCGTTGTCGGGCAGCCGCTTGGCCCAGTCGGCGGGCACCATGCCGCTGCGCAGCGCCAGCATGTCGATGTCCAGCGCCTGGTTCATCGTCACCACGTCGGCCTCCAGGCCGTCGATCACCGCGCGGATCTGCTTGCTCGAGCCGCCGTGGCTTTGCTTGATCGTCAGCTCGGCGCCGCCGCCTTGTTTCCAATGAGCGAGGAAGGCCTTGTTGTAGTCCTTGTAGAACTCGCGCGCGACGTCGTAGCTGACGTTGAGCAGCGTGACCGGCTGGGCAGACGGGGCGGCCTGGGCGTGGGCCAGCAGCGGCAGCCCAGCGCTGCCGAGCAAGGTGGCCAGCAGCAACGCGCGGCGGCCGGGGACGGGGTTCAGTGACTTCATACGACGGGCCGGAATCGACAGGATGGACAGCGAAGGCGCGGATGCTAGGCAGCGCCCTTGCGATGGCAAACGATTCAATTCGCAGTTGCTTATGCGATTTGCGAGCAAGCGGCCCGGGCCCACCCGCGCGGCGCTGCTACGCTCGCGCCTTTGTTCACCCGCGCGGAGCCGCCCCATGACCCAGTCCAAACAGCGTTTCGAAACCCTGGCCGTGCACGCCGGCTACAAGCCCGACCCGGTGACGCGGTCGGTGGCGGTGCCGATCTACCAGACCGTGGCCTACGCCTTCGACAACGCGCAGCACGGCGCCGACCTGTTCGACCTGAAGGTGCCGGGCAACATCTACACCCGCATCATGAACCCGACCAACGACGTGCTCGAGCAGCGCGTGGCCGCGCTCGAAGGCGGCATCGCCGCGCTGGCGCTGGCGTCCGGGCAGTCGGCGGTGACCTACTCGCTGCTGACCATCACCGAGGCCGGCGACAACATCGTGGCCAGCAGCGCGCTGTACGGCGGCACCTACAACCTGTTCGCGCACACGCTGCCGCAGTACGGCATCAGCTCGCGCTTTGCCGACTACCGCAAGCCCGAGGAGTTCGAGCCGCTGATCGACGAGCGCACCAAGGCCGTCTTCGTCGAATCGCTGGGCAACCCGCAGGGCAACGTCACCGACATCGCGCGCATCGCCGAGATCGCGCACCGCCACGGCGTGCCGCTGATCGTCGACAACACGGTGGCCACGCCCTACCTGTGCCGGCCCTTCGAGCACGGCGCCGACATCGTGGTGCACGCGCTGACCAAGTACCTGGGCGGCCACGGCAACAGCCTGGGCGGGGCCATCGTCGACAGCGGGCGCTTTCCGTGGGCGCAGCACAAGGCGCGCTACAAGCGGCTGAACGAGCCCGACCCCAGCTACCACGGCGTGGTCTACACCGAAGCGCTGGGCGCGGCGGCCTACATCGGCCGCGCGCGCGTGGTGCCGCTGCGCAACACCGGCGCGGCGCTGTCGCCGTTCAACGCCTTCCAGATCCTGCAGGGCATCGAAACGCTGGGGCTGCGCGTGGACCGCATCAGCGACAACACATTGGCCATCGCCAAGCACCTGCAGCAGCATCCCAAGGTGGCGTGGGTCAACTACGCCGGCCTGAGCGACCACCCCGACCACGCGCTGATCGGCAAGTACCTGTCGGGCAAGGCCTCCGGGCTAATGACCTTCGGCTTGAAGAGCGCGCCCGGCGCTGGACGCGAAGCCGGGGCTCGCTTCCTGGATGCGCTGCAGCTGTTCTTGCGGCTGGTGAACATCGGCGACACGCGCTCGCTGGCCACGCACCCGGCGTCGACCACGCACCGCCAGTTGTCGCCCACCGAGCTGGCCAAGTCCGGCGTCGGCGAGGACACGGTGCGGCTGTCGGTGGGCATCGAGCACATCGACGACCTGATCGCCGACCTGGACCAGGCGCTGGCCGCGGTCTGACGCGGCGCGCTTCGTCTCCTCAGGCTTCGTCTCCTCAGGGGACGACGCCGCGCCCGCGCCCCACTAGCATCGTCGCGGGCAGGCCAGCCGGCTTGCGCGGGGGACGACGATGCGTGCCAACGTTCGCAGCATTCAGCTCGGCAGCAGCACCCACTTAGCGGTGCTGGCGCCGATCAAGCCCGGCCTGACCGACGCGCAAGAGCCGATCAGCTACGTCGAGCGGCTGCAACGGCTGCTCGACGCGCTGCACGCGGCGCGGCGCAACCTGCGCGAGTCGGAGCTGGTGAGCCCGGCCTTTCCCGACACGATCGGCCGCTTCGGCGTGATCCAGAACTTTCGCTACGCGGTGTGGCCGCCGCTGCGCCGGCTGGCCGATCTGCGTGAACCCGGCCCCTTTTACCTGTCGCTGAACGTCAGCTTCGACGGCGGCTGGGAGCCGTACATGCGCGTGATCTACCGCGACATCGGCCCGTTCCTGGACACGCTGTTCTGCCACTGCGACGGCTACCCGGGATCGACCAGCGCCAGCTTCGACGACTACTGCCGCTGGGTGCGCGCCAACGAGCTGCCCGCCGGCATCTACTACGACGACAGCGCCGCCACGCCCGGCGATGCGCACTACGCCGCGC
>CALBTN010000393.1 GCA_937967345.1 uncultured Rubrivivax sp.
CCGGCCAGGTCGATGATCGACAGCCGCGTGTGCACCAGCCCCACCGGGCCGTCCAGCGTGATGCCGAAGTCATCCGGCCCGCGATGGCGCAGCGCGGCGGCGGCCGCTTGCAGCCGCGCATGCAGCGGCGCGGCCGAGGCCGCGTTGACGATGACACCGGCGATTCCGCACATGGGCTGGGGCTTGGCTGGGCGTTGGCTGGGCTGGCGGCCGATTGTCGGTGCAAGGCGCCGGCCGGCCGCGCTGTCAGAATCGCGCCGCATGGTCAGCTCGATTCACGTGCTCGGCAGCCACGAACTGGGTGGCGCCGACTGGTTCTTCGTGCGGCTGGTGCAGGCGCTGCAGCGCGCCGGGCATCCGACGCTGGCGGTGCTGCGCCCCGACAGCCCGGTGCGCCAGGTGCTGTCCGGCGAGGTCGAGCAGCGGCTGCTGCCGCTGGCTTCGAAGTGGGATGTGCTGTCGCGCTGGCGGCTGACGCGGCTGATCGCGCAGCGCCGGCCCGACGTGGTGCAAAGCTACATGGGCCGCGCGACGCGGCTGACGCGCTTGCCCGCAGGCAGCCGCGCCTTGCACGTGGCGCGGCTGGGCGGCTACTACCGCATCGACGGCTACTACCGCCATGCGCATGCCTGGGTCGGCAACACGCGCGACATCTGCGACTACCTCGTCAAGCAGCGACTGCCCGCCGAGCGGGTGTTCCACATCGGCAACTTCGTGCCGACCCCGCGCGCAGTGAGCGATGACGAACGCGGCCAGTTGCGCGCGCGGCTCGGGCTGCCACGCGATGCCTTCGTGGTGTTCGCGCTCGGCCGGCTGGTCGAGAAGAAGGGCTTCGTCGACCTGATCGAGGCCTTCGCGCAGCTCGAGCCGAAGGTTGGCGACCGTCCGTTGATGCTGCTGCTGGCCGGCGACGGCCCGCAACGCCCGGCGCTGACCGAACGCGTCCAGCAGCTCGGGCTGGCGCAGCGCGTGGTCTTCGCCGGCTGGCAGAACGACACCACGCCGTACTACGCGCTGGGCGACGTGTTCGTCTGCCCGTCGCGCCACGAGCCGCTGGGCAACGTGATCCTCGAGGCCTGGCAGCATCGGCTGCCGCTGCTGAGCACGCGCAACGAAGGCGCCGCCGAGCTGGTGACCGAAGGCGACAACGCGTTGCTCGCGCCGCTGCAGGACCCGCCCGGGTTGGCCGATGGCCTGCGCCGCATGCTGGGCCTGAGCGACGCCGAGCGTGGGCGGCTGGCTGCGGCCGGGCTGGCCACGGTGCAGCGCGAGCACAGCGAGCAGGCGGTGGTCGGCGCCTACCTTGCGCTGTACGCCCAGCTGCGCGGCGCGGCTGCAACGAAAACTTCATAGAGAATCGCCCGCTCGGGGCCGTCCCGAACGGAGCACGCGGACGATGCAAACGCCGGTCAAGCAGTTGGTGTGCGTGAAGTGGGGCGCGGCCTACGGCCCCGAGTACGTCAACCGGCTGTACGGCATGGTGTCGCGCCACCTCGCGCCGCCGTTTCGGCTGGTGTGCCTGACCGACGATCGCCAAGGCATCCGCGCCGAAGTCGAGTGCTTCGACTTGCCCGAGCTGGGTGTGCCGCACCCGCAGCGCACGGTGGGCAAGTGGCGCAAGCAGGTGCTGTGGGGCGCCAGCGTGCCGGGCCTGGAAACGGGTGTGCCGGCACTGTTCATCGACCTGGATTCGGTGATCGTCGGCGCCATCGACGACTACTTCAGCATCGGCGAACCCGCCGATGTGTACGTGGCGCGCAACTGGGCGCGGCCGCTGGAACGGCTGGGTCAGACCTCGGTGTTTCGATTTCCGGTGGGCGGCAACGCGCACCTGCTGGCCGACTTCCGCGCCGATGCGCAGGGCATCGCCGACAAGTACCACTTCGAGCAGCACTACGTGACCTACGCGGTGACCGGCGGCGTCAAGTTCTGGCCCGAGGCCTGGACCAAACACTTCAGGCTGCACTGCATGCCGCCGTTCCCGCTGTGCTACTTCGTCACGGCCAAGCTGCCGGCGGGCGCGCGCATCGTTACCTTCCCCGGCGGGCCGAACCCCGACGACGTGATGGTCGGGCGCTGGAACGGCCGGGTGTCGCCGCACCCGTCGCGCTGGCAGCACCTGCTGGCCACCTTCGGCGCGGGCCCGCGCGTCGACCCCAGCCGGCTGCGCCACCTGCGGCGCTACGTGCTGCCGGTGCCGTGGATCGCGGCGGCGTGGCGCGAATGAGCGGCGCGCGCAGGCGGACGCTGGCGGCGTGAAGATCGTCCACCTGCTGTTCACGCACAGCTTCGCCGGCACCGAGCGCCACGCGATCGAGCTGGCCAATGCACAGGCGCAAAGCCATGAGGTGACGATGCTGCTGCACCGCCGCGCCGCCGAGCCGCGCGATACGGCCTTGGCGCATCGGCTCGATCCGCGCGTGCGAGTGCAACTGCTGTCAGGGTGGCGGCCGCTGCTGCTGCGGCGCGCGCGGCGCGCGCTGCGGGTCTTGCGGCCCGACGTCGCCCACGCACACCTGAGCAACGCCTGCCGCGCGCTGCACGGCCAGCGCGGGCTGTGCCTGCGCGTGGCCACGCTGCACATCCGCTACAAGCCGCAGCAGCACGCCGACATGGACGCGCTGATCGCGATCGCACCGTGGCAGTTGGCCGAGGTGCCGGCCGCGCAGCGCGAGCACACCACGCAGATCGACAACTGGACCGGCCCCTACCAGCCCGCCGCCGATGCGCGCACGCGGCTGCGGCGCGAATGGGGCGTGGCCGAGGGCGACTACCTGATCGGCGCGCTCGGGCGCAGTGAGCACAGCAAGGGCCTGGATGTGCTGATCCGGGCCTTCGAGTC
This sequence comes from uncultured Rubrivivax sp., assembly GCA_937967345.1. Taxonomy (GTDB): domain Bacteria; phylum Pseudomonadota; class Gammaproteobacteria; order Burkholderiales; family Burkholderiaceae_C; genus Rubrivivax. Next base: position 2,843 of record CALBTN010000393.1, read on the forward strand.
GGCCAGGCCGCCGCGGGCCAGGCTGGTGATCGTCGGCCACGGCCGCGACTGGCAACGCCTGCGCGCGCTGGCGGCACCGGACATCGTGATGCCGGGCTTCATCGCGCGGCCGCAGGACTGTTTTGCCGCATTCGATGCCTTCGTCAGTGCCGCGCGCAGCGAGCCCTTCGGCCTGGTGTTTCTCGAAGCGATGGCGGCCGGGCTGCCGATCCTGGCCACCGCGTCGCAGGGCGGGCAGCATTTCGCCGCGCAGATCGGCCGGCCGCTGGTGGCGCTGGAAGACGTCGCGGCGCTGCAAACCGCACTGCAGGACCTGGCGGCGCAGCGCCCGCCGCGGCAGGCCTACGCGATGGCGGCCTTCGACCGCGATGCGCGCGTGGCGCAGGTCGAGCAGGCGTACCGCAGCGGCATCGCCGCGTTGGCGGCAACGCGCGCTTGAGCCTGGCGTGCGGTGCGCAGCGCCGCGGTGAAGGCGCGCGCTACGTGCGCGCACCGCGCTTGGGTCTTGCCACTTGCCGCGCCGCCGGTGAGGGTTTTGCCGCGCGGCCGGCCGCCGCCTTGGCAGACTTGGCCGCAACGCCGCGGCCGCGCCGGCCTCGGCAGGCGCGCTCCAGCACGTCGAGCTCCTCGCACATCGCATCGGCCACGCGCTGCGGCTGCGGCACCAGGCTCGGGCACACCAGCACGGCGACGTCGAGCTGGTCGGCGTGGCTGATCACGGTGATGTTCATCGCCTGGCCCGGCACCAGCAGCGAGATCGGGTACTCGGCCTCGATCAGCGCGCCGTTGATGTAGCGCCGCTCGCTCACGCCGTGCACGTTGGACAGCACCAGGTTGTGCACCAGCACGCGCTCGGCCTGGCCGGCGAGCTGCGCGAGGATGTACGGCAGCCCGGTCACCGTCATGTAGATCGTCAGCGCCGTCTGCGAAGCCAGCCCGCGGATCAGCTCCTTGGCGTGCGCGCTCGAGCCGTGCACGGTGGCCAGCCGCTGCAGCGGATCGGCCAGGTGCGTGGCCAGCGACACCATGCCGGTGACGATCGCGTTGCCGGCGGCATCGCCGTCGGTTCGGGCCATGGCCACCGGCATGCTGGCGATCAGCGGCTTGGCGGGAAGCGCGTTGCGCTCGGCCAGGTAGCGGCGCAACGCGCCACCGCACAGCGCCATCACGACGTCGTTGATCTTCACCTCGCGCTGCTGCGCGATGCGCCGGATGCGCTCGAGGTCCAGGCGTGCCAGCGCCAGCGCGCGTTGTGCCGTCAATCGGCCGTTGAGCATGGTCGCCGGTGCGGTGTACATCGGCACCAGGCCGTCGTCGGCCGGATCGCGGTACGAATCGATCAGCCGGCCGAAGGCGGTGCGCAGCTGGGCCATGGTCTCGAGGTTGGCCTGGATCTCGTGCGTTTGCCGCTCCCACCAGCCGGGTGAGATCGCGCCGGTCTGGCCTGCCGCCTTGGTGGCGGCCTGCGCCGCCTTGGCCGCGGCCTTGACCGCCGCGCCGACCGCCTTCACGGCGCCGGGCGCGACCGCCTTGTCGCCGTCGAACTTCACCGCCCAGTACGGCGGCAGGCCGCGCGCACCGGGATCGGGGCTGGTGGTCGCGTGCGCCAGCTTGATGCCCCACTGGCCGTCCATCAGCGCGTGATGGATGCGCGTGAAGGTGGCGTAGCGCCCGCCGGCGAGGCCTTCGATCAGGTGCTGCTCCCACAACGGGCGCGAGCGCTCGAGCGGGCCGCCGTTCAGCCGCGAGATCAGCTCGAGCAGCTCGCGTTCGCCGCCGGGGTAGGGCAGCGCATGGTGAAAGACATGTTCGTCGAGGTTGACCTCGTCGAGCACCTCCCACTTCAACGCGCCCAGGGCACCGCCCGAGCGCGCGAGGCGGTAGTTGAACGGCGCGCCATCGGCCGCAAAGCGCATCATGCGCTGGCGCAGCTTGTGCACGAAGTCCGGCCCGGCACCTCGCGGCAGCTTGATCACCTGGATGCCGCCGATGTGCATCGGCGTCTGCGGCGACTCCATCAGCAGCAGTCCGGCATCGAGCACGTTCATCGACTTGAGCTTCATGCGTTTCCTCGGTGCTGCGTCGCGGGAACCACCGGGCGGTGCCGCGCGCGAAAGTCTAGGGTCGCTCGCGGGCGTCGGCGGTTGATCGCTGTCACGAAACCGTGATCGGCCGCGCCTGCCGTGAAGCCATCGACAACACCTGTCGCAAGCGATCGATGCTGACTATGCTGAAACCGCTTACCCGCGCTGCGCTGACCGTTGCGGCTGCGTTCTTGCGGTGCGGCCCCGTTCTGGCGCAGGACGTTCCCGGCGCCGGCGCCTCGCCCCCGGCGCCGATCGACGCCCAGTGGGCCGACGCCTACCACAAGGCGACCGGCGCGCGCATCAACGACCAGCCGGTGGGCTGCGGTGCCGGCGTGCGGCAGATCAAGGCCAGGACGGTCGATTTCGGCGCGACTGACGCGCCGCTCGCCGACGAGGAACTGGCGCGTGACGGTCTGGTCCAGTTCCGGGTGGTGATCGGCGGCGTGGTGCCGGTGGTCAACCTGCCCGGCGTCGCGCCCGGCCAGCCCAGGCTCAGCGGCGCGCTGCTGGGCGACCTGGAGCACGAAGTCGGCCTGGCGCTGCACCAGCTGCGCCGCGCGCTCGACGCCTTCGCGCGGCTGGACGTGCCCACGGCGCTGCAGATGCTGAAGGCCGACGACCAGATCGACCGCGCTTTCGAAGGTCTGATGCGCAAGCTGATCACCTTCAGGATGGAGGACCCGCGCACCATCTCCGCCAGCATCGGCCTGGTGTTCGCGGCCAAGGCGATCGAACGCGTAGGCGACCACGCGAAGAACCTGGCCGAAGCCGTGATCTACGTGGTCAAGGGCACCGACGTGCGCCACAACCCGATCGACTCGGTCGAGTCGATGGTGCGCTGAGCATGGCGCGCATCCTGGTCGTCGAGGACGAGCCGGACATCGCCGAACTGGTGGCCATCAACCTGCGCCACGCCGGGCACGACGTGGCGCTGGCCGCCGATGCCGAGGCCGCGCAGGCCGAGGTCGACGCGGTGCTGCCCGATCTGGTGCTGCTGGACTGGATGCTGCCGGGGCTGTCGGGGCTGGGCCTGGCGCGGCGCTGGCGCGCGGCCGCGCGCACGCGTGCGCTGCCGATCATCATGCTCACGGCGCGCGCCGACGAGGCCGACAGCGTCGCCGGCCTGGACGGCGGTGTCGACGACCATCTCGCCAAGCCGTTTTCGCCCAACGAACTGATCGCACGCATCCGCGCCGTGCTGCGCCGCGCGGCACCGCAGGCGTTGGACGCGGCAGTCGAAGCGGCCGGGCTGCGGCTCGATCCGGCCGCGCGCCAGGTCACGCGCGCCGACGGCGCATCGCCGCAGGCGCTGCGCCTCGGCCCTGCCGAATCCAGGCGGCGGCACCACATGATGACGCATCCGCGGCGCGTGCACAGCCGCGCGCAATTGCTGGACCGCGTCTGCGGCGACCACGTCTTCATCGAGGAGCGCACGGTCGACGTGCACGTCAAGCGGCTGCGCGATGCGCTGTCGTCGCTGCAGTGCGCGCATCTGATCGAGACGGTGAGCGGTGCCGGCTATCGCATCGTTGAAGCCGCGCCGGCCGCATCGGCCTGAGCGTCCGATGAGGCTGCTGCGGCTGGCTGCGGCGTTGGCCACGCTGCTGGGTTGCCTGGCGCTGCGGCGTGCTGGTGGCCAGGCAGTCCGGCGTGCTGGCCGGGGCGTGGTGCGCGCTGGCGCTCATTCTGAGCGGCGGGCTCGCGTCCGAGGCGCTGGCACGCCGGCGGCTGCTGGGCTGGTGGCGCGGCGATGCGCAGGGCGCGCCGCCGCCGCCGGGGTTGGCGGCGCTCGCGCTGGGCGATCCAGGCTACGAAATGCGCAGGGTGCGGCGCCGCCGCGAACGGCGGGTGGCGCAGCAGCGGCAGCGCTCGACGCAGTTCCTCACGGCCGTGCAGGCTTCGCCGATCGGCGTGATGCTGCTCGACGCCGAGCACCGCGTCCGCTGGTGCGCCCGCGTGGCGGCCGATCACCTGGGGCTGGACCCGCAGCGCGACATCGCCCAGTCGGGGACCCACCTGGTGCGCGCGCCGGCCTTCGTCGAGCACCTGCTGAGCGGCACATCGGGCCAGCCGGTGATCTTCGCCAGCGCCAACGGCATCCGCGTGTCGGTGCTGCTGCAGCCCTATGGCGACGGGTTGAAGCTGGTACTGACCCAGGACATCACCGAACCCGAACGCGCCGAGCAGATGCGCCGCAGCGTCGTGGCCAACGTGTCGCACGGGATCCGCACGCCGCTGACGGTGCTGGCGGGCTGCGTCGAGACGATGAGCCGGTTGCCGCTCGACGATGCCGAGCGCCTGCGCATGCTGGGCCTGATGGCGGCGCAGGCGCAGCGCATGCGCTCGCGGGTGTCCGACCTGTCGACGCTGGCGCAACTGCAGGGCAGCTCGCGCCCGCCGCGGCTCGAGTTTCACGCTGCGTGTGCCGCCGGCACGGGTGCGCCTGCGCGCTGCCACGCACGCCGCCAGCGCCGGCGCCGTGGATGCCACCGCCGATTGATGCGGCTGCGCGATCAAGTGCGACACGACGGCGCGCCGCCACATGGTCAGCGCGACCCGTCGCGCCGGTAGACCGAGGTCAGGTTGTTGCGGTCGGTCGGCCGGCGCTCACGGGCGATGCGTGTCCAGCCTTCGGGCGCCTGGCCGGGCGAGGCCACCGGCGTGACGCGCAGCAGATAGTTGCAGCGCGTGTGCGCGGCGCCGTGGCGCGCATCCACCGCATAGGGGCCGAAGTACTCCAGCGCGGCCACCAGCGAGGTCGGCTGCCCCGGCGCGGCGATGCACTGCCCGGCCGGCACGTGGCGGGCGATGCGCTCGACCAGCGGCCGGTTGCTGCGGCCGTAGTCGAGCATCGGCAGCCCCAGCGTCATCAGCAGCAGCCAGCACAGCGTGACGCCGCCGGCCGGAAGCACCAGGCTCTTCCACAGCGCTTCACGGTGTCGGCCGGTGCGCCAGCGCAGCAGCCACAGCCAGCCGACGCTGCCGGCCAGCGCCAGCAGCAGTGCCCACCAGGAGAACTCGCCGGCGAAGCCTGGCGCCAAGCGCTCGATGTTGGCCGCCGGCTTGGCCGGCACGCCGGTCTGCACCGACGCATAGATGACCCACAGCGCGCCGGCGCTCAGCGTGAACAGGATCATCGAGAACCAGTCGATGGCGGCGGTCGTGCTGCGGCTCAGCGTGGGCAACGCGAAGGCCGCCAGCACCGCCATGCCCGGCAACGCGAGCAGCAACGCGCGGTCGGACCCGCCGATGGCCAGGCTCCACAGCAGCGCCACGGCGGCGGTCACCAGCGGCACCGACACGTGCCGATGCTGCAGATGCTGGCGCCAGCGCCACAGCGTCCACAGTGCCAGCAGCCAGCTCGGCCACAGGAACCACAGCCACTGCCGTGCGATCGACGCCAGCCTTGGGGCCTCGGGGCGCATGGCCAGGCGCCATGACCAGATGTTCAACCGCATCGCCAGCACGATGGCCAGCACCGTGGCCAGTGCGACCCACGGCGCGAGCCGTCGCACCTGCGCGTAGTTCGAGCGCAGGCACACCACGGTGCTCGCCGCGCCGGCCGCCAGTGCCACGAACGGCGCGCCGCTGCCGGCGAGCAGTGCCAGGCTGATGACGATGCCCAGCCGCGCCCGCCAGACCCGGTACGGTGCCGCCGCCATCGCCCACATCGTCAGGCTCACGGCGAACAGCTGCGCCAGCTCGGGCGTGGTTTCGTGACCCAGCTGCAGCAAACCCAGGCTGGCAATCAGCGCCAGCACGGCGGCGTCGGCCACGGCGCGGGCGTAGTCGATCGGGTCGGCCTGGCCGCCGAAGGCGAAGGGCACTGGCTGGGCGGCCTCGGTGCGCGCGAGGTGGTAGGCGGCGTACCAGGTCAATGCCAGGGTCAACCCCAGCAGGGCGGCAAACGGCAAGCGTGCGGCGATGGCCGGGTCGAGCAGCGGCGACAACAGCTTGATGAAGGCCGCGCCGAGCCAGTACGGCAGCAGCGCGGCCTCGGCCGCAATGCCGCCCAGCGACGGGCTGAGCCATGCACTGCGGCCTTCGGCCATGCTGAGCATGTAGCCGAAAGCGGTGATGTCGGCGTGGCGCCACGGGTCGCGCCCCAGGGTGCCCGGCAGCACGTAGGCCGCGCACAGCAGCAGCAGCGCCAGCCGCGGCATGCGCCGGGCGGCTCGCTGGGTGACCAGGGCGGGAGTCGGGCGGTTCACGGCGGGCATGATGCCCGAGGCGTCGGGCGACGAGTCGGGCAACAAAAAAGGCAGCCGAAGCTGCCTCGTCGCGGCGGAACTGCGCCTACTTGGTGGTCCGCCCGACGTGGGCGAACTTGTTGCGGAACTTCTCGACCCGCCCACCCAGGCTGTCGACGCTCTTTTGCGTGCCGGTGTAGAACGGGTGCGACTCGCTGGTGGTTTCCAGCTTGATCAACGGCAGCTCGCGGCCGTCGTCCATCTTCACGGTCTCCTTGCTTTGCACGCACGAGCGCGTGACGAACTTGAAGCCATTGGACAGGTCGACGAAACACACGTCGCGGTAAGCGGGGTGGATGCCTTCTTTCATGGGGAAACCTTTCGCGTGCAAGGCTGCGGCAGCCACACCGAACCTTTCGGCGCACTTGCCACTCGCGGACAACCAGCGATTTTAGCTCAGCCGCCGCGGCGCATCATGTCGAAGAAGTCGAGGTTGTTCTTCGTCGCCTTCATCTTCTCGAGAATGAACTCCATCGCCTCGATCTCGTCCATCGGGTACAGCAGCTTGCGCAGGATCCAGGTCTTTTGCAGGATTTCCGGCTTGAGCAGCAGTT
>CALBTN010000394.1 GCA_937967345.1 uncultured Rubrivivax sp.
CATGCCCACGCTGGGCTGTCGGGGTTATCCCAAATATTCACAAGCTCTCAGGCCAAGAGCAGCCAGCATCTGGCGCTGCAGTTGGTCAAGGTCTACGCGCAGCGCGTGGAGAGCGCGTACTTCCTGCGCTGCTTTCGCCGCGACTGGGTGCTGAAGCTGCACCCGAGCCCCGAGTTCGTCGACATCAGCCCCGACCACCTGCTGGCACTGGACGCCGCCGGGCGCATCGCCGGCCACAACCGCGCGGCGCAGCGGCTGCTGCAGGACGAGCATGGCTCGTGCGTGCTCGGCCTGCCCTTCGAGCAGCTGTTCAACGCCCGCTTCGACCAGCTCGGCGGCCACGCGCAGCCGCCCGGCGGCGCGCCGCGCGCGGTGTCGCTGGCGCGCTCGGGCCGCGTACTGTTCCTGCACGCGCTGCCGCCGCCGTCGCGCTGGGCCGGGCTGTCGCCGGCGCCCACGGCCAGCGCCGAGCCCGCGGTGCCGGCCGCGCTGGCCGAGCTGTCAGGCGGCGACCCGGCGCTGGACCGCATGATCCAGCGCGCCGCACGGCTCGCGGACACGCCGGTCAGCGTGCTCGTCACCGGCGAGACCGGCAGCGGCAAGGAGTTCTTCGCCAAGGCGATGCACCGCGCCAGCCGGCGCGCGGCCAAGGCCTTCGTTGCGGTCAACTGCGCGGCGATCCCCGAAGCACTGATCGAAAGCGAGCTGTTCGGCCACCTGCCGGGCAGCTTCAGCGGTGCCGGGCCAAAGGGCAAGCGCGGGCTGATCGACGAGGCCGACGGCGGCACGCTGCTGCTCGACGAGATCGGCGACATGCCGCTGGCGCTGCAGGCGCGGCTGCTGCGCGTGCTGGCCGAGCGCGAGCTGCTGCCGATCGGCGCGACGCGCGCGCACCGGGTGGACGTGCGGGTGATCGCCGCCACCCACGCCGACCTGCGCCAGCGCGTGCGCGACGGCAGCTTCCGCGACGACCTGTACTACCGGCTGGCCGGCGCCGTGCTCGAGCTGCCGCCGCTGCGCGAGCGGCGCGACCTGGGCTGGTTGGTGCGCAAGATGCTGCGCACCCAGCCGCACGCGGTGCAACTCGCGCCCGAGGCCGAACACTGCCTGCACCAACACGCCTGGCCAGGCAACCTGCGCGAGCTGAATAACGTGCTCGACTACGCCGCGGCAATGGCCGCCGGCTCGGGCGTGATCGGCCTGGCAGAACTGCCCGAGGCGCTGTTCGCGCGCGGCCACACCGCGGCGGCGCCGTCGCTGCCGCCCGAGGGCCAACTGCTGCTGCAGTACCTGCGCGCCGCGCGCTGGAACATCAGCGCGGTGGCGCACCAGCTCGGCGTGGCGCGGATGACGGTGTACCGGCGCATGAAGCGCTGGGGCCTGCGGGAGCCGGGGCGGGACTGATCCCGGGGCACTGTCGAGGACTGAAAACGCACGGCAGGCTTCGGCGCGAAGCGGCCGTAGGC
>CALBTN010000395.1 GCA_937967345.1 uncultured Rubrivivax sp.
CTGCAGAACTATGCGGCGCTGGTGCCGGCGCTGAAGGTCATGCTGGACGACCACGGCTACGGCCTGTCGCGCCGCCGCGTCACGGTGTCCACCTCGGGCGTGGTGCCGATGATCGACCGGCTGCGCGACGACTGCCCGGTGGCGCTGGCGGTGTCGCTGCACGCCCCGAACGATGCGCTGCGCGACCAGTTGGTGCCGCTGAACCGCAAGTACCCGCTGGCCGAGCTGCTGCAGGCCTGCAACCGCTACCTGCAGGCCGCGCCGCGCGACTTCATCACCTTGGAATACTGCATGCTGCAAGAGGTGAACGACACCCCGGAGCTGGCGCGCCAGCTGGTGCGGCTGGTGCGCGGCATGGAGGGCGATGCGCCGGCGCTGCGCTGCAAGTTGAACCTGATTCCGTTCAACCCGTTCCCGGCCTCGGGGTTGCAGCGCTCGGCGCCGCCGCGCGTGGCCGCCTTTGCCGAGGTGCTGATCGACGCGGGCATCGTCACCACCGTGCGCAAGACGCGCGGCGACGACATCGCCGCCGCCTGCGGCCAGCTGGCCGGCGAAGTGCAGGACCGCACCCAGGTGCAACAACGCATGCGCCGCATACCGATCGCGGTGCAGCCATCGACCCAGAGGCCGGCATGAGCGCGCCGCCGGTGACACGCCACGGTGGGCTGCTGCGGCCGCTTGCCGGCACGCTGACGCTGGCCGCCGCGCTGGGGCTGGCCGGCTGCACCAGCACGGTCACGCGCACCGAGGTTCAGCCCGATGCCAAGGCCGCGCCGGCGCCGCCCGACCCCGAGCAGATCAAGCGCGCGGCCGGCGTGCGCCTGGAGCTGGCCAGCCTGTACTTCAGCCGCGGCCAGTTCAACACCGCGCTGGACGAGATCAAGCGCGCGATCGAGGCCGACCCCGCCAACTCGGCGGCCTACAGCCTGAGCGGCCTGATCTTCGCCGCGCTGGGCAACATGCCGCAGGCCGACGCCAGCTTCGAGCGCGCGTTGCAGATCGACCCCGCCAACGCCGACGCGATGAACAACTACGGCTGGGTGTTGTGCCAAAGCGGCCGCTACGCCGATGCGGTGCGGATGTTCGAACGCGCGCTCGGCCAGCCCAACTACCGCGGCACCGCGCGCACGCTGCGCGTGATGGGCATCTGCCAGCTGCGCGACGGCCGGCTCGACGAGGCCGAGGCCTCGCTGACGCGCTCGTACCAGCTCGACCCGAGCAGCGCCGAAAGCGCGGTGTCGCTGGCCGAGGTGCTGTACCGGCGCGGCGCCTACGATCGCGCGCGCTTCTACGTCGATCGCATCAACAAGTCGTCGCAGCAGTCCAACGCGCAAACGCTGTGGCTGGGCTCGCGCATCGAGCACAAGCTGGGCAACCAGACCTTGGCCTACAGCCTGGGCGAGCAGCTGCGCAAGCGCTACCCGCAGTCGCCCGAAGCGCTGGCCTTCGAGCAGGGCCGCTTCAATGAGTGAGCCGGGTCCGGCGGCGGCCGCCACCGGCAGTGCCGGCGCGCAGCTGCGTGCGGCGCGCGAGCGCCAGGGCATGCACATCGCCGCGCTGGCCGCGGCGATCAAGATTCCGCAGCGCAAGCTCGAGGCGCTCGAGGCCGATCGCTACGACGATCTGCCCGACGCCGCTTTCGTGCGGGCGCTGGCACTGACGGTGTGCCGCGCGTTGAAGATCGACGCCGCACCGGTGCTGGCGCAGCTGCCGCGCATCGGCGACAAGCCGCTTCCCGATGTGGCCGGCGGGTTGAACGCCCCCTATCGTGAACGCTCGGGCCGCGCCGAGCGCGCGACCGGCATCGCGCCGCTGCGCCATCCGCTGTCCTGGGGTGCCCTGCTGGTGCTGCTGGCGGCCGCGCTGGTGATGTGGCTGCCCGACGGCTGGTGGCGCACGCTGGCGTCGGGCCCGGCGGCGGCGCCGGCATCGAATGCAGCCGCGCCGGCGGTGGCCGGCGTGGCGGCGGCGGCCTCGGCCATGGTCGACGAGATCGTGCAGGCGGCCTCGGCGCCGGCCAGTGCGGTGGTGGTCGAGGTCGTGCATGCCAGCAGCGCCGATCCGGCGGCGGCCAGCGCGGTGGCTGCCGCGCCGGTGGCGGGCCTGGTCGTGCTGCGCGCGAGCGATGCGTCCTGGGTGGAGGTGATCGACGCCGGCGGCCAGGTGCTGCTGCAACGGGTGCTGCAGCCGGGCGAGAGCGTCGGCCTGGACGGCAGGCTGCCGCTGCGGCTGAAGATCGGCAATGCGGCGGTCACGTCGTTGCGGTTTCGCGGCAACGAGGTCGATCTGGCCGCGTCCACGCGCGACAACGTGGCGCGGCTCGAACTGAAGTAGACGAGCAGCAGCTGCTGCGAAGCCATGGCCCACGATTTGCTCACTGAACCCATCCAACCCGCCGCCCTGCCGGTGCGGCATTCGCGCCAGGCGACGGTGCGCTGGGGCAGCCACGTCGTCACCGTCGGCGGTGCAGCGCCGGTGCGTGTG
>CALBTN010000396.1 GCA_937967345.1 uncultured Rubrivivax sp.
CAGCGCCTGCACGCCGCTCATGAAGGCGCGGCCCGATTCGAGGCGGTACTTGTCGTCGAGGCTGGCGCTTTCCAGCGCCTTGCGGATGGCCTCAGGCAGGGGGGCGTTCATGTCGTTGTCTCCTTGGGTCTTGTGTGCCCGGCCCACTGTAGACAGCCGCGCACGACAGTGTGCGTGCAGGGGCTGGCCACGGCCGGTGCGCGGGTGCGGCAGTTTAGGATCTGTGCCGCGAGAAGTCTTTTCTTTGTTTGCCGCAGTGGCGACACTGCGAGCAACGATCTTTCCCGACTTTGCACCTTCAGGAAAGAGATTCAGCCGTGCCAGCAAAATCCGCGAAAACCCTGAAGACCGCCCCCGAAGCCGGCGAACCCGCCCACGGCGCCACCCTGGACCGCTACGACATCGCGATCCTCGGCGAGTTGCAGCGTGACGCGCGCCTGAGCAACGCCGAGCTGGCCGCGCGCATCGGGCTGTCGGCGGCACCCACCTGGCGGCGCGTGAAGTGGCTGGAGCAGCAGCGCTACATCACCGGCTACCGCGCCGAGATCGACCGGCGCCGCATCGGCCTGGGGGTGCTGGCCTTCGTGCGGGTCGACGCCGAGCGCAACAACGCCGAGGCCACGCGCTCACTCGAGGACGCGATCCGCGCGCTGCCGGAAGTCATCGCCTGCCACTACGTCAGCGGCGCGGGCACCTTCGAGCTGCAGGTGATGTGCACCGACCTGGACGCGTATTCACGCTGGTCGATCGACACGCTGCTGAAGCTGCCTTACGTCAAGGACATCCACACCAGCTTCTCGCTGGGCGAAGTCAAGGCCGGCGCGGCGCTGCCGCTGGGCCATCTGGGTTGACGCGCCGGGGCGCGGCGTTCAGGCCTCGGCCAGCGACATCGCCCGCGCCAGCAGCGGCTGCAACGCGACCACCGTGCCGACGACCAGCAGCGCGGGGGCCTTGATCGCCTGCACGCGCGCCAGCGCCGGCAGGGTTTCCAGCGTCGCCGCAATGCATCGCTGCCCGGGCAGCGTGGCGTTTTCGACCAGCGCGGCCGGCGTGTGCGCCGCAAGCCCGTGCGCGACCAGCCGCTCGCAGATCAGCGGCAAGGCCGCCACGCCCATGTAGACCACCACCGTGCGGCCCGGCTGTGCGAGGTGCGGCCAGTTCAAGTCCAGCGTGCGCGCACCGTCGGCGCCGTCACGCATGTGCCCTGTCACGCAGATCAGTTCGGCCGCATGGTCGCGGTGCGTCAGCGGGATGCCGGCGCAGGCGGCCGCGCCCTGCGCCGCGCTGACCCCAGGCACCACCTCGAACGGGATGCCGGCATCGGCCAGCGCCTGCGCCTCCTCGCCGCCGCGGCCGAAGACGTAAGGGTCGCCGCCCTTGAGCCGCAGCACCGAGTGGCCGGCGCGCGCCAGCCGGATCAGCAGTTCGATGATCCCGCCCTGGCTCATCGTGTGGCTGCCGCTGCGCTTGCCGACGTCGATGCGATGGGCATCGCGCGGGATCAGGTCGAGCACGCCCGCGCCGACCAGCGCATCGTGCATCACGACCTTCGCGCTGCCGATCAGGCGGGCCGCCTTCACGGTCAGCAACTCGGGGTCGCCGGGCCCGGCGCCAACCAAAGTGACCTGGCCGGGCCGCGCCGCATGCAGGGGGGCCGCATCGAAGTGCAGCGCTTCATTCAACAGGCTCACGACGGCTCCTCGATGCATCGCGCTGGTGTGCGTTCATTGTTCGAACGATGGCCGGCGCGCTCCTTGAACCAGGTCAAGGACGCTTGCTGCAGTGCAGCAGACGATCGGCGCCCACGCCTGGATCGACGTTGTCACTCGAATGCGCTGCCCCACCCTTGGCCTGGCCGCCGCCGCGCTGCTGCTCGGCGCTGCGACGGTGCCGGCCATCGCACAAGAAATCGACGCGGCGCGCGCCGCCGAGCTGGTGCGCATCGTGCGGCAGGACTGCGGCTCGTGCCACGGCATGCGGCTGACCGGCGGGCTCGGGCCGGCATTGACGCCACAGGCGCTGGCCGACAAGCCGGCCGAAGCGCTGGCCGCGACGATCCTGCAGGGTCGGCCCGGCACACCGATGCCGGGGTGGCGGGCGATGCTCGACGAGCACGACGCGAACTGGATCGCCTTGCAGTTGTTGCAAGGCTTTCCGCAACAGGCGAAGGCGGCGCGATGAGCACGCGCCGCGAGCTGCTCGGGTTGCTGGCCGTCGGCGCCGCGCTGCCGTTTGCCGGCTGCGCGAGCCGGCCGGCACCGCCGCGCGGCACCGGCACGCTGGGCGTGATCATCGAGCGCTCGAACGGCGCGCTGACCATCGTCGACACCCAGCAGCGCGTCGCGCTCGGGCGCGTCGAAGGTCTGGGCGACCTGTCGCACGCCTCGGTGGTGTTCTCGCGCGACGGCGCGGTGGCTTACGTGTTCGGCCGCGACGGCGCGCTGACGATGGTCGACCTGCCGGGCCAGCGCATCGTCGAGCGCGTGATGCAGGCCGGCAACTCGATCGGCGGCGCGATCTCGCAGGATGGCTCGCTGGTGGCCGCGCAGAACTATCAGCCCGGCGGCGTCAAGGTGTTCGATGCGCGCACGCTCGAGCTGGTCGCCGATCTGCCGGCCGAGTACGCGCCCGGCCGGCGCTCGCGCGTGGTCGGCCTGGTCGACCTGCCGGGCCAGCGTTTCGCCTACAGCCTGTTCGACGCCGACGCGGTGTGGGTTGCCGATCTGTCCGAGCCCGCCAAGCCGCGGCTGACCAAGTTCCCCGGCATCGGCCGCCAGCCCTACGACGCGCTGGTCACGCCCGACGGCCGGCACTACATCGCCGGCCTGTTCGGCGAGGACGGCCTGGCGCTGCTCGACCTGTGGCAGGCGCAGCCGGTGCCGCGGCGCATCCTGGGCGGCTACGGCCGCGGCGAAGCGCCGCTGCCGGTGTACAAGATGCCGCACCTGCGCGGTTGGGCGGTGGCGGGCCGCCACGCCTATCTGCCAGCCATCGGCCGCCACGAGGTGCTGGTGGTCGACACGGCCAGCTGGGAGCAGGTGGCGCGCATCGGGGTCGCCGGCCAGCCGGTGTTCGTGATGGCCCGGCCCGACGGCCGGCAGGTGTGGGTCAACTTCGCGGTGCCGGACTACGGGCGCGTGCAGGTCATCGACACGCTGACGCGGCAGGTGGTGCGCACGCTCGAACCCGGCCGCGCGGTGCTGCACATGGAGTTCACGCCGCGCAGCGACACCGTGTGGATCAGCTGCCGCGACGACAACGTCGTGCGCGTCATCGACACCGCCAGTTTCGCTACGCTGGCCTCGCTGCCGGTTGACGCGCCGGCGGGCATCTTCTTCACCACGCGCGCCAGCCGCATGGGCATGTAGGGGCGCCGCCATGAACCTGCGCGACAGGCTGATCGACGGCTGGCAGCGCGGCTTTCCGCTGGCGGCGCGGCCCTACGCCGACATCGCCGCGGCGCTGGACACGCACGAGACGGCGGTGATCGACGCCTGCGGGCGGCTGCAGGCCGACGGCGTGCTCAGCCGCGTTGGCGGGCTGTTCGCCGCTGGTGCCGGCGGCGCCGGCGCGCTGGTGGCGCTGCAGGTGCCCGCGCCGCGATTGGCCGAGATTGCCGCCATCGTCTCGGCGCAACCCGGCGTCAACCACAACTACCAGCGCGAACACCACTGGAACCTGTGGTTCGTCGCGCATGCCGCCGACGCGGCGGCGCTGGCGCGGCTGCTCGACGCCATCGAACATGCCACCGCGCTGCCGATGCTGCGCCTGCCGATGCGCCGCGCCTACCGCATCGACCTGGGCTTCGACCGCCGCGGCGCGGTCGCCCGCGCGGTGACGACCACGCGCGGCGAGGCGCCGACGCCGCTGGCCGCGCCCGACTGGCCGCTGGCCGCGCTGGTGGAAGCCGGCTTGCCGTTGGCGCCGCGCCCGTTCGACGCCTGGGCCGAGCGCTTGCAGCAGCCGCCCGATGCGGTGCTGCAGCGTCTGCACGACTGGCTGGCCGACGGCACGCTGCGCCGCTTCGGCCTGGTGGTGCGCCACCACGAACTGGGCTTCGATGCCAACGCGATGGCGGTGTTCGCGCCGCCAGACGCGCGCATCGACGCGCACGGTGAGGCGCTGGCGCGCGAGCCCGGCGTCACGCTGGCCTACCGCCGCGCCAGCGCCGCCGGTTGGCCGTACACGCTGTACGCGATGGTGCACGGCCGCGATCGCGCCAGCGTGCGCGACACCGTCGCCGGCGTGGTCGAACGCGCCGGCTTGGCCGGCGTGCCCCACGAGCTGCTGTTCTCGGTGCGCCGCTTCAAGCAAACCGGCGCGCGGCGCTTTCGCGAGATGGTCGATGCCGCCTGATGCAGCGCTGGGCATCGACGCCGTCGACGCACGGCTGATCGATCGGCTGCACGGCGGCTTTGCGCTGGTCGAGCGGCCGTTCGCGGCCGTCGGCGCCGAGCTCGGCCTGAGCGAGAACGAGGTCATCGAGCGGCTGCGCGCGCTGCTGGCGCGCGGCGTGCTGACGCGCTTCGGCCCGCTGTTCCAGATCGAGCGCGCCGGCGGGCAGTTCGTGCTGGCCGCGCTGGCGGTGCCCGAGGATCGCTTCGACGCGGTCGCCGCGCAGGTCAACGCGCATGCCGAAGTGGCGCACAACTACCGGCGCGAGCACGCGCTGAACATGTGGTTCGTGGTCGCCGCCGAGTCGGCGCACCAGGCTGGCTTGGTGCTGGCCGCGATCGAGGCCGAGACCGGTCTGGCGGTTGGCGCGTTCCCGAAAGAGCGCGAGTTCCGCGTCGAGCTGAAATTGGCGGTGCCGCGCGATGCTGGATGACTTCGACCGCGCCTTGATTGCCGCCACCCAAGGCGGGCTGCCGCTGGTGCCCCGGCCCTACGACGAGGTCGCCGCGGTGCTCGGGGTCGATGGTGCGACGGTGCGCGAGCGTCTTGCGGCGATGCTGCAAAGCGGCCTGGTGCGCCGCATCGGCGCGGTGCCGAACCACTACCGGCTGGGCTACACCGCCAACGGCATGAGCGTGTGGGACGTCGCCGACGATCGTGTCGACGAGCTCGGCGAACGCCTGGCCGCGGTGCCGGGCGTCAGCCACTGCTATCGCCGCCCGCGCGCGCTGCCGCAGTGGCCCTACAACCTGTTCGTCATGCTGCATGGCCGTTCGCGCGCCGAAGTCCAGGCGCAGGCGCGCGACGTGGCGGCATTGCTCGGCGATGCCTGCCGCAGCCACGACATCCTTTATTCGACCGCGATCCTGAAGAAAACCGGGTTGCGGCTGCGCGAGGGCTGAAACCATGTTCCGAATCTCCCAGTTCATGCGCCTGCTGGCCGATGCCGAGCGCGGCGTGGCGATACCGCCGCCGCGGCGTGCGCGCGCTCCCGGCCCGGTCGTCATCTGGAACCTGATCCGCCGCTGCAACCTGACCTGCAAGCACTGCTACGCACTGTCGGCCGACCACGACTACCCGGGCGAGTTGAGCACCAGCGAGGTGTTCACGGTGATGGACGACCTGAAGGCGTTCAAGGTGCCGGTGCTGATCCTGTCCGGCGGCGAGCCGCTGCTGCGGCCCGACCTGTTCGACATCGCCGCGCGCGCCAAGGCGATGGGCTTTTATGTCGGCCTGTCGAGCAATGGCACGCTGATCGACGAGGCCATGGCCGACCGGGTCGCCGCGGCCGGCTTCGACTACGTCGGCATCAGCCTGGACGGGCTGCGCGACACGCACGACAAGTTTCGCCGGCTGCAAGGTGCTTTCGACCGCAGCCTCGCGGCGCTGCGCCACCTGCGCGCGCGCGAGGTGCGGCTCGGCCTGCGCTACACGATGACGGCGATGAACGCGCACGACTTTCGCCCGCTGCTGCAGTTGATGCGCGACGAGGGCGTGGCCAAGTTCTACTTCTCGCACCTGAACTACGCCGGGCGCGGCAACATCCACCGCGCCCGCGACGCGCAGTTCGCCGCCACGCGCGAGGCGATGGATCTGCTGTTCGACACCGCCTGGCAGGCCGCGCGCGACGGCCGCGACGACGATTACGTCAGCGGCAACAACGACGCCGACGGGCCGTGGCTGCTGCGCTGGGCCGACGCGCGCTGGCCGCGCCAGCACCAGGCGCTGCGCGAGCATCTGGCCGCCTGGGGCGGCAACTCCAGCGGCGTCAATGTCGCCAACATCGACAACCTCGGCCACGTGCACCCGGACACGATGTGGTGGCACCACGACCTGGGCAGCGTGCGCGAGCGGCCGTTCTCGGCCATCTGGCAAGACACCAGCGATCCGCTGATGGCCGGGCTCAAGGCCGCGCGCCGTCCGGTGCAGGGGCGCTGCGCCGGGTGCGCGCACCTGGACATCTGCGGCGGCAACACGCGGGTGCGCGCGCAGCAGGTCAGCGGCAACCCCTGGGCCGAGGATCCGGGCTGCTACCTCAGCGATGCCGAGATCGGCCTGACGGCGCAGGAAGTGCTCGCATGAAGCCGCTGCTGCACCTGCTGTGGCAAGCCGCCGCGGCGGTCGGCCTGGTGCTGATCGGCGTCGACCTGGCCAGCGCCGCGCAGCCGGCGTCATCGACAGCCCTTGCCGCGTCCGCACCAACGATCGACGCGGCCGACCCGGCGGGCGCGCCAGCGGCGCTGTACCAGCAGCATTGCGCCGCCTGCCACGGCGCACAACGCATCGGCGGCATGGGCCCGGCGCTGCTGCCCGAGAGCCTGGAGCGGCTGCGCCGCGCCGAGGCGCTGCAAGTCATCGCCAACGGCCGTGCGGCGACGCAGATGCCCGGCTTCGGCGACAAGTTGAGCCAGCACGAGATCGCCGCGCTGGCGGCATGGATCACGACGCCGGTACTGCCGCCGCCGGCGTGGACCGAGGCCGACATCCGCGCGTCGCGCATCGCCGACCCGGCGGCGGCGGCGCTGCCGCACAAGCCGGTGTGGCGCGCCGACCCGATGAACCTATTCGTCGTCGTCGAAGGCGGCGACCACCACGTCAGCCTGGTCGACGGCGACCGCTTCGAGCCCATCCACCGCTTCCCCAGCCGCTACGCGCTGCACGGCGGGCCGAAGTTCTCGCCCGACGGGCGCTTCGTGTACTTCGGCTCGCGCGACGGCTGGATCACCAAGTACGACCTGTGGAACCTGAGCGTGGTGGCCGAAGTGCGCGCCGGGCTGAACATGCGCAATGTCGCGGTCAGCGGCGACGGCAAGTGGGTGATGGCGGCCAACTACTTTCCGCGCACGCTGGCGCTGTTCGACGCGGGGCTGAATCTGGTCAAGACCTACGCCGCGGCCACGGCCGACGGCGCGAGCAGCTCGCGCGTGTCGGCGGTGTACGACGCCGCGCCGCGCAAGAGCTTCGTCGTGGCGATGAAGGACATCCCCGAGGTCTGGGAGATTTCGTACGACCCGAAGGCCGAGCCGATCTACGACGGCCTGGTGCACGACTACCGCATGGGCGAAGGCGTGCCCAAGCCGGGCACCTTCGGCGTGCGGCGCTCGAAGCTGCAGCAGCCGCTCGATGACTTCTTCTTCTCGCCCGACTACAGCGAGGTGCTTGGCGCGACGCGCGGCGGGGGCGACGGCGCGGCGACCGCGCAGGTGGTCAACCTGGACGTGCGGCGCAAGATCGCCGACCTGCCGATCGCCGGCATGCCGCACCTGGGCTCGGGCATCACCTTCATGTGGAACGGCCGGCGCGTCGTTGCCGGGCCCAACCTGAAGGGCGGCCAGATCGACGTCATCGACATGAAGACCTGGCAGCCGGTGAAGACCATTGCCGTGCCCGGCCCCGGATTCTTCATGCGCAGCCACGAGAACACGCCCTACGCCTGGACCGACTCGATGATGAGCCCGCAGGCCAAGGACACGCTGACCATCGTCGACAAGCGCTCGCTCGAGGCGGTGGCCAGCGTGCGCGCCGAGCCAGGCAAGACGCTGGCGCACATCGAGTTCACCAAGGACGGGCGCTACGCGCTGGCCAGCCTGTGGGAGAAGGACGG
>CALBTN010000397.1 GCA_937967345.1 uncultured Rubrivivax sp.
CCGGGTGCTCGAGGTTGTTCATGAACACGCGGATGATCTCGCCGAAGCCCAGCGTGACGATCGCCAGGTAGTCGCCGCGCAGCTTGAGCACCGGCGTGCCCAGCAGCACGCCGGCAATCGCGGCGAGCCCTGCGGCCAGCGGCACGACCAGCCAGATCGGCGTGTGCAAGCCCTTGGGGAACATCGCCGCGATCGCCGGGAAGGTCTCGAACAAGTGCGGGCTGGACATCAGCGCGTACATGTACGCGCCCACCGCGTAGAAGGCGACGTAACCCAGGTCGAGCAGGCCGGCGTAGCCGACGATGATGTTCAGCCCCAGCGCCAGCAGCGTGTAGAGCAAGGCGGTGGCCAGGATGCGCACCCAACCCTGGCCGAACTGCTGCACGAACAGCGGCAGCGCGACCAGCGCCACCGCACACACCAGGAAGACGACGAGCTTGTTTTTCATGGCGTACCCGCTGCAGCGTCTAGGCGCGGTCGGCCACGCGCTCGCCGAGCAGCCCCTGCGGTCGCAGCGTGAGCACCAGGATCAGCGTGGCAAAGGCGAACACGTCGGCGTAATGGCTGCCGAACACGCCGCCGGTGAGCTGCCCCAGGTAGCCGGCGCCCAGCGCCTCGACCAGCCCCAGCAGCAGCGCGCCAACCACCGCACCGGCGAGGTTGCCGATGCCGCCCAGCACCGCCGCGGTGAAGGCCTTGAGCCCGGGCAGGAAGCCCATCGTGTGCTGCACGGTGCCGTAGTTGGCCGCCCACATGATGCCGGCCACCGCGGCCAGCGCGGCACCGATGACAAAGGTGGCCGAGATCACGAAATCGGGCTTCACCCCCATCAGCCCGGCCACGCGCGGGTTCTCTGCGGTGGCACGCATCGCGCGGCCCAGCTTGGTGCGGTTGACCAGCCACATCAGCGCCGACAGGATCACGACTGTCAGGCCCAGGATCAGGCACTGCGTGACGGTGATCACCGGGCCACCCAGGTCGATCGGGTCGGCCGGCAGCAAGGTGGGAAACGGCTTGGGGTTGGGCTTCCAGATGATCATCGCCAGCGTCTGCAGCAGCAGGCTCATACCGATGGCGGTGATCAGCGGCGACAGCCGCGGCGCGCTGCGCAGCGGCCGGTAGGCCGCCTTCTCGATGCTGAAGTTCAGCACGCAGCACACCAGGATCGACAGCGGCACCGACAACAGCAGCAGCACCCAACCGGGCATGCCGGAGCCGGCCATCGCGGTGGTGAAGGTCCAGCTGACCATCGCCCCGACCATCAGCACCTCGCCGTGGGCGAAGTTGATCAGCCCGATGATGCCGTAGACCATCGTGTAGCCCAGCGCGACCAGCGCGTACATGCTGCCCAGCACCAGGCCGTTGATGATCTGCTGGAAGAAGGTTTCCATCGATGCCTCTCCTGTCGCTGTCTTGTTCGATGCGTGCAGCCTGGCCCTGGCATGGGTGGCATGAAACCTGCCCTCGAGTGGGGCGCGATTTTAGGTGCGCGCGTTTCGGCCGCATGCCCGTGCTTACCCGGCCGCGAGCTGCGCCCGGGTGGCGCAACGCGCTGGTCGCGCCGCACTGGCCAGCGCCGCCGCGGCGGCGATCTCAGCGCCGCTTGCGCGCGGCCTCGTTGCGCGCGCGCAGCTCGGCCAGCCGCTCGCCGATGCGCTGTTCGAGCCCGCGCGGTGCCGGCTGGTACAGGCGCAGCGACTCCAGCCCCTCGGGCAGATAACTTTCGCCGGCGGCGAAGGCATCGGCCTCGTCGTGCGCGTAGCGGTAGCCGTCGCCGTGGCCGAGCTGCTTCATCAGCCGCGTCGGCGCATTGCGCAGCGGCATCGGCACCGGCCGGGTGCCGTCGCGGCGGATCTGCTCGCGCGCCGCGCCGAACGCGGTGTAGACCGCATTCGACTTCGGCGCCACCGCCAGGTAGACCGCAGCCTGCGCCAGCGCCAGTTCGCCCTCGGGCGAACCCAGCCGCTCGTAGGTCTCGGCCGCATCGAGCGCCAGGCGCAGCGCACGCGGGTCGGCCAAGCCGATGTCCTCGCTGGCCATGCGCAGCAGCCGGCGCGCGATGTAGCGCGGGTCGACGCCGCCGTCGAGCATGCGCGCCAGCCAGTACAGCGCGGCGTCGGGGTCGGAGCCGCGCACGCTCTTGTGCAGCGCCGAGATCACGTCGTAGAACTGGTCGCCGCCCTTGTCGTAGCGGCGCAGCTGCTCGCCCAACGCGCGCTCGAGCAGCGGCTCGTCGATCGCCGCTGGCTGCGGTGCGCGCGCGGCCAGCTCGGCGGCGACCTCGTAGGCGTTGAGCAGCCGGCGCGCATCGCCGTCGGCATGTGCAACCAGCCGCTCGCGCGCGGCATCGGCCAGCGGCGGCGCACCCAGCAGCGCCTGCGCGCGCTCGAGCAGCCGCGCGAGCGCGTCGGCATCGAGTGGCCTGAGCACGTGCACGGTGGCACGCGACAGCAGCGCGGCGTTGACCTCGAACGACGGGTTCTCGGTGGTCGCGCCGACGAAGGTGAACAGCCCCGATTCGACGTGCGGCAGAAACGCGTCCTGCTGCGCCTTGTTGAAGCGGTGCACCTCGTCGACGAAGACCACCGTGCCGCGGCCGGCGCGGCGCGACGCGCTCGCGCGCTCGACCGCGTCGCGGATGTCCTTCACGCCCGCCAGCACCGCCGACAGCACGATGAACTCGGCGTTGACCGCGCCGGCAATCAGCCGCGCCAGCGTGGTCTTGCCAGTGCCCGGCGGGCCCCACAGGATCATCGAGTGCAGCCGCCCGGTTTCGAACGCGCTGCGCAGCGGCTGGCCAGGGCCGAGCAGGTGCGGCTGGCCGACGACCTCGTCGAGCGTGCGCGGGCGCAGCCGCTCGGCCAGCGGCGCATCGGCCAGCGGGGTGTCGGCGGGCGGCGCGGGCGCCACCTCGGCATCGAACAAGCGCTCCTGCGCGTCCATCACGCCATTGTCGCTGCCGCCTGGTGCGGCCACGACTGCGCAGCTACTGCTCGATCACGTCGACACCGGCCGGCGGTACGAAGCGAAAGCGCGCTTCGGGCACGGCCGCGTTGGCCACATACTGGCTGAAGTCCAGCCGCGAGCGCTGGCCGAAGCCGTCGAGGATCTCGACCGCGGCCAGTTCCTTGCCGCGAAAGCCGATGCGCATCGACTCGAACGCACCTTCCTTCTGCCGCGGCGTGGCCTGCACCCAGTCGAGGCCGCCTTCGGACGGCGCCGCAGCCAGCTCGAACTCCTTGTCCAGCGACGCGCCGGCCAGCAGCGCCGCTGGCGTCGCGCCCAGCGCCTGGTTCAGCTTGCGCACGCTGACCTGGTTCAGGTCGACATCGTGAATCCACACCTTCTGGCCGTCGGAGACGATCAGCTGCTCGAAGGGCTTGGTGTATTCGAAGCGGAAGCGGTTGGGCCGCTCGAACTCGAAGCTGCCGCTGGAGCTGCGCTTTTTCTGCCCATCGGCCGAGCTCACGACCTGCGTGAACGCGGCGCGGCCCGACTTCACGTCGCGCACGAATGCGCGCAGCGTGTCCACCGCATCGGCACGCGCCGCGACGGTGGCGCCAAACAGCAGCACGGCGAGCAGCAGGCGCTTCATTCGTCGCGCTTCGGCACGATGAGCTCGCGGTTGCCGTTGCTCGCCATCGCCGTCACCAACCCCGACTTTTCCATCTGCTCGAGCAGCCGCGCGGCGCGGTTGTAGCCGATGCGCAGATGGCGCTGCACCAGCGAGATCGACGCGCGCCGGTGCTGCAGCACCACGGCCACCGCCTGGTCGTACATCGGGTCGGCTTCGCCGTTGCCGCCAGCGCCACCGAGTTCGCCGAGCGCGCCGGCCTCGGCATCGCCCTCGAGCACGCCACCCTCGAGCAGGCCTTCGATGTAGTTCGGCTCGCCCTGGCTGCGCAGGTAGTCGACGACGCGGTGCACCTCGTCGTCGCTGACGAAGGCGCCATGCACCCGCACCGGCATGCCGGTGCCCGCGGCCAGATAGAGCATGTCGCCCTGGCCGAGCAGCGCCTCGGCGCCCATCTGGTCGAGGATGGTGCGGCTGTCGATCTTGCTCGCCACCTGGAACGCGATGCGCGTCGGGATGTTGGCCTTGATCAGCCCGGTGATCACGTCCACGCTCGGGCGCTGCGTGGCCAGCGCCAGGTGGATGCCGCAGGCGCGCGCCTTTTGCGCCAGGCGCGCGATCAGCTCCTCGATCTTCTTGCCGACGACCATCATCAGGT
>CALBTN010000398.1 GCA_937967345.1 uncultured Rubrivivax sp.
GCTGCTGCAGCCGTGCGCGCCGCGCGTGGCCGCCACGTAGTACAGCATCGGCGTGGTCACCGCGCCCAGGTCGACCACGTCCAGCCCGGTCGAGACCAGGCCGCGGATCAGCGCGGCCGACAGCGCCGGGCCCGACAGCCGGCCGTCGCGGCCCACCGCCACCGCGCGCTCGCCAGCCGCCACCGCCTCGGAGCCAAAGGCGCGGCCCAGGTGCTCGGCGAAGCGCTCGTCGATGCTGCGATCGACGATGCCGCGGATGTCGTAGGCCTTGAACACGGACGGATCGACTTGCATGGGCGCTGCAGCGGCGGTGACGGTGGCGCGGCATTGTAGGAAAGCGCGCGCCGCGGCATCGGCGCCTGCCGCGCGCGGCCCAGAGGGTTGCAACCACAGGTCCGAAAACGGCGAGTCAGCCGCCGCCAGCCGGCCTACGATCGGCCCATGACCCTGCATGACGACGCCGCCTACCTGGCGCTGCAAACACATGACGCACGCTTCGACGGCAGGTTCTTCGTCGGCGTCACCAGCACCGGCATCTACTGCCGCCCGACCTGCCGCGTGCGCACGCCGCTGCGGCGCAACTGCCGCTTCTTCGCCAACGCCGCCGGCGCCGAGCGCGCGGGGTTTCGCCCCTGCCTGCGCTGCCGGCCGGAGCTTGCGCCGGGCCTGGCGCTGACCGACTCGCCGCAGGTGCTGGCGCAACACGCCGCACGCTGGCTGGAGCACGCCGCGCGCAGCGGCAGCACCGCGCCATTGGGCGACATCGCCGCGCGGCTGGGGGTGAGCGAGCGCCATCTGCGGCGCGTGTTCCACCTGGCGCACGGCGTGACGCCGATGGACTATCTGAGCACCCAGCGGCTGCTGCTGGCCAAGCAGCTGCTCACCGACACGGCGCTGCCGGTGACGCAGGTGGCGCTGGCCAGCGGCCACGGCAGCCTGCGCCGCTTCAACGCCGTGTTTGCCCAGCGCTACCGGATGAGCCCGAGCGCGCTGCGCAAGCAGGCGGTGGCACCACGCCACGGCGAGCCGGCCGCGCAATTGCGCCTGGCCTACCGGCCACCCTACGACATCGACGGCGTGCTGCGCTTCCTGGCGCTGCGCGCGCTGCCCGGCGTGGAGTCGGTCGACGGCAGCGAGCTGCGCCGCACCCTGCGCTGGACGCACCAGGGCAAGGAGCTTCACGGCTGGCTGCAGTGCGGCTTCGAGCCGCAGCACAACGAGCTTCGCCTGGCCGTGGCGCCGGCACTGCTGCCGGCGGTCGGCGCGATCATGCAGCGCCTGCGCCATGCGCTGGACCTGGACGCCGACCCGGCGCGGATCGCACCGAGCCTGCGCTCGCTGCCGCGGCCGCCGCACCCGGGGCTGCGCGTGCCCGGCGCAATCGACGGCTTCGAGACCGCCGCACGCATCGTGCTCGGCCAGCAGATCAGCGTGGCCGCCGCACGCACGCTGGCCCAGCGTCTGGTGGCCGAGTTCGGGCATGAGGTGCACACGCCATTCGCCGGGCTCGACCGGCTGTTTCCCACGGCCGCCGACATCGCCGCGGCCGACCCGGCACGCATTGGCCGGCTGGGCATCGTGCGCCAGCGGGTTGCCGCGCTGCAGTCGCTGGCGCGCGAAGTGGCCGACGCGCGCATCGTGCTGCACCCCGCAGCCGTACTCGAGCCCACGCTGGCCGCGTTGCGCGCGCTGCCCGGCATCGGCGAGTGGACGGTGCAACTGATCGCGCTGCGCGTGCTGGCCTGGCCCGACGCGTTCGCCGCGTCCGACGCCGGCGTATGCAAGGCGCTGCAAACGCGCGATGCCGCCGCGGTGTTGGCGCGCGCCGAAGCCTGGCGGCCGTGGCGCGCCTACG
This sequence comes from uncultured Rubrivivax sp., assembly GCA_937967345.1. Classification (GTDB taxonomy): domain Bacteria; phylum Pseudomonadota; class Gammaproteobacteria; order Burkholderiales; family Burkholderiaceae_C; genus Rubrivivax. The sequence goes on from CALBTN010000398.1 coordinate 1,856, forward strand.
CGCTGATGAGTCTTTGGCACAACCTGGAGCAGCCAACATGAAGCTCAGCCACCTGGTGGCGCAGGCGCGCCTGCAAACCCCGCTCGGCCCGATCACCGTCGCCGCCACCGAACGCGGCCTGGCGGGGTTGTGGTTCGACGGCCAGGCCCACCACCCGCAGACGCTGGATGCACCACTCGATCCGCGGCAGCGCCACATCGCGTTGGCTGCAGCCGAGCTGCAGCACTACTGGCAGGGCCGGGCGGGCGCCACCTTCAGCGTGCCGCTCGATCTGAAGGGCACGCCGTTTCAGCAAGCGGTGTGGCGCGCCTTGCTCGCGCTGCCGCGCGGCCGCACGTCGACCTACGCCGCGGTGGCCGCCGCCGCCGGTGCGCCGCGCGCGGTGCGGGCAGCCGGTGCAGCGATCGCGCGCAACCCGCTGTCGATCATCGTGCCGTGCCATCGCGTTCTCGGGCGCGATGGCTCGCTCACCGGCTATGCCGGCGGACTGTCGCGCAAGCGCGCGCTGCTGCAGCTGGAAGGTGCACTCCGGCCCGACGAAGTGCCTGCCTGAAGCTGCAGGCGGGCGTCGCGCCGCATGAACACCCAGGCCACAAACGACAAGGGGCTGCAGCTGGTGGCTGCAACCCCTTGGAAATATTGGCGGAGTGGACGGGGCTCGAACCCGCGACCCCCGGCGTGACAGGCCGGTA
>CALBTN010000399.1 GCA_937967345.1 uncultured Rubrivivax sp.
CACGTTGATGGAGATGATGGTCGTGTCGGCGGCGTCGGCTGAAGGCGAGTACCAGATCAGCGGCAACGGCTACGCCCCCGAAGGCCAGGTCAAGCAAGGCGGGCAGGTGGCGCAGAAGAACCGGGTGCTCGAACTGCTCGGGCGCAACTCGCTGCTGTGCAACGACGCCGAACTGTTCCAGGCCGAAGACAAGTGGAAGGTCGAGGGCGACCCGACCGAGGGCGCGCTGTACCCGTTCGCGAACAAGCTGGGCATGCAGCGCGATGCCGAGCGTGCCGCCTACCCGCGCATCGACGCGATCCCGTTCGAGTCGGAACACAAGTTCATGGCCACGCTGCACCGCGATTCGGGCGGCAAGGAGATGCTGTTCGTCAAGGGTGCGCCCGAGATCGTGATGGCCCACTGCGACCGCCAGCAGCTGGCCGATGGCAGCCAGGCGGCCATCGACCACGCGCACTTCCAGCAGGTGTCCGACAAGTTTGCCGGTCAGGGCGCGCGCGTGCTCGCGCTGGCGTGGCTCGAAAGCCCGGGGCTTCAGGCCGGCGGCCTCGGCCCGGCCGACCTGCCGAAGAATCTGGTGCTGATCGGCCTGATCGGCCTGCTCGACCCGCCACGCAAGGAGGCGATCGAGGCCGTGGCCGAGTGCCATGCCGGCGGCATCCGGGTGACGATGATCACCGGCGACCACCGCATCACCGCGGCGGCAGTGGCCAAGATGCTGGGCATCGGCGACGGCAAGACCGCGATCATCGGCGCCGAGATCGAGGAGATGAACGAAGCGCAGCTGCAAGAGGCGGTGCGCGAGGTCGACGTCTTCGCCCGCACCAGCCCCGAGCACAAGCTGCGGCTGGTCAAGGCGGTGCAGGCGAACAAGCAGATCTGCGCGATGACCGGCGACGGCGTGAACGACGCGCCGTCGCTGAAGCAGGCGGACATCGGCGTGGCGATGGGCATCAAGGGCACCGAGGTGACCAAGGAGGCCGCCGACATGGTCCTGGCGGACGACAACTTCGCGTCGATCAGCGCCGCGGTCAAGGAAGGGCGCACCGTCTACAACAACATCGAGAAGGCGATCCTGTTCCTGTTTCCGACCAACGTCGCGCAGGGCATGGTGATCGCGGTGGCGATCCTGCTGGGCTTCGCGCTGCCGATCACCGCACCGCAGGTGCTGTGGGTCAACATGGTGACCTCGGTGGCGCTGGGCCTGGCCATCTGCTTCGAGCCGCACGAGCCCGACGTGATGAGCCGGTCCCCGCGCGCGGTGGACCGCTCGATCCTCACCGGCTTCGGCATCTGGCGCGTGATCTTCGTCGGGGTGGCACTGGTGCTGCTGACGCTGTGGGCCTTCTTCCGGATGAAGAGCCACGGCGGCAGCGAAGCGCTGGCGCGTACCGTGGCCGTCAACGCGATCACCATCGGCCAGTGCTTCTTCTTGCTGAACAGCCGCAACCTGATCGAGAGTTCGCTGTCGTTCAAGGCGCACATGGACAACAAGTACGTCGCGATCGGCATCGCCGCGGTCATCGTGCTGCAGCTGTTGTTCACCTACGCCCCGCCGCTGCAGGCGCTGTTCGGCACCGAGGCCATCCCGCTGCGGGTGTGGCCGCCGCTGCTGGCGGGCGGGGTCGTGTTCTTCCTCGCGATCGAGCTCGAGAAGTTGATCATCCGCTCGAGCACGGGACTGCGGACCGTCGTCGCCGGTGCCGAAGCTGGAACCTGAGGCGAAGGAGGGCCTGCGCGTTTGGACTTCCTGCCCTCAACCCCGTACCAAAGGAGTAGACATGAAAGCATCGTTCCCGCAGCGCCTTGCCGTCGGCGGCGCCATGCTGCTCGCTGCCGCCTCGGCCTTGGCCGCCGAGGACTTGCTCGACGAGTCTGCCCAGCAGGAGTACTTCACGCCCGAGCAGAAGGCCGATCCGAAGGCGCGCGGTGCGTTGGGCGTGATCCGCTTCGACAACTGGGGCTACCTGCAAAAGAACGTCAACGGCAGCCACCAGTGGCAGTACCGGCCGCGAATCTTCGTGCCTTGGGTGTTCGGCAACGGTTGGATCGCGAGCCTGCGCACCGACGTGCCGATGAACTTCACCAACAACCGCGGGCCGGCCCATACCGGCGGTGGCTACTCCGGCGGCATCGGCAACCCCTTCTTCGAGGCGATCCTGGACACCGCGGAGGTGGCACCGAGCCTGACGCTGCGCACCAGCCTGCGGCTGGTTCTGAAGTCGCCCAAGGGGCCGCCCTTCGGTGTCGACAACCAGTACCAGATCGCGCCGGGGGTGGGCCTGACCTACCGCATGCCCCAGACCCTGAACGGCATCACCTTCAGCCCCTTCGTGCGCTGGGTGCGCGGCTTCAACGGCGAGTTCCAGGGGGTTCAACTGGTCAGCACGCTGCAGGTGATTCCGGCAACGACCTTTCGCATCGACGACCGCTGGAGCTTCGCGCTGTACCCCGAGAACCCGATTCTCTACAACCACAACACCAGCAAGTGGTTCGTGCCGCTGGACTTCCTGGTGATCCATCGCCTGAACCCGAGCCTGGAGTTCGCCCTCGGCGGTGCGTCCAAGATCGGCAGCCCGTCGGCGCCGGCCTACGACTACGTGATCAACGGCCGCGTGACGCTGTTCTTCTGACGGCCGGCGCTAGCCCGCGGTCTTGCGCCTGACCGCGGGCGGGCCGGCTACTTCGCGACCGTCTCCGACTCCACCACCATGTCGAGCACGTAGATGTAGCGCGACGCGTCGGCCGGCACCTGCTTGCGCTGGTAGCGGTTGATGCGCAGCACGTTGCGCACGCCCGGGGTGTGGGTGTAGCCGTCGATGCTGCCGTGGAAGTTCTGCCATTCGCCCGGCGGCTCGATGCGCAGGCCGTTGGCATCGAAGCGGCGCTCGCGCACGCGCAGGCACTGGGTGCGCATCACGCCGCTGACGCATTCGACGGTCTGCGGCGCGACTTCCAGGAACACCCGGGTGGGCGCGCCGTAGCGGCTTTCCATCGTCGGCTGGCCGGTGAACGACAGCGTCTGGCCGCTGGCCGAACTCAGGCGCAGGCTGGCGGCCGCCTCGGGCCGCGGGCCGGGCTGCAGCGCGGTTTGCAGCGGATGTGCCAGCACCGACGACAGTGCGGCATCGGCCTTCATCAGCGCCGCCTCGCAGGCCTTCATCGTGCTGGCCAGCCGCCCGATCAGCAACTGTCCGTTCGGGTCCAGGCGCCAGCCGCCGGTCATTGCGTTGCAGCCGCCGCGGATGTTGACGCGCGCGCCGTCGAAGTGCATGACGAAGGCATGGTCGGGCACGAGCAGGCCGTCGATCGCCTGGCCACCGGCTTCGCTGCCCGAACGCAGCGTCCAGTGGTTGGCTTGCAGCGCGCGCACCAGCGCCGCCTCGGCGTTGCGCCGCGGCGGCGTGGCCGCCGCAGGCGTGGGTGGCGTCGCGGCTTGCGCCTGGCGCAGCAGCACACGGTGCGGCGCATCCCACGGCGGCGCGCTGCCATCGTGGTTCATCTGCAGCAGCCGGCCTTCGCCGACGCGGAACTGCTGGCCCAGGCCCTGGCCGCCGAGCGTGATCGTGCCGCCGCTGGCGTCCCAGCCGAAAGTGCCTTGCGCGATGCGCGGCGCGACGTCGCGCTCGAGGTAGCGCGTGCGCAGCTCGAAGCGGCCGTCGGGGTGCAGCGTCAGCCGCATCTCGATGCCCGGGCAGTCGGCGCAGGGCGTGACGCCTTCGTACACGCCGGCCCAGTCCAGCGCATTGCGGCTGTTGTGCGCGGGGTCGGCGGCCATCGCTTGCAGGCTGGGCAGGCCGGCGGTCAGCAGCGCCGCCAGCAACGCGGCAGGCAGGCGCCTCATCTCAGCAACTCGATGCCGGTGCCGGTGACGCGCACGCGGTCGCCGATGCGCAGCGCCGGCGCGGTGGTTTGCTGCAC
>CALBTN010000400.1 GCA_937967345.1 uncultured Rubrivivax sp.
ACCGCGAGATCAGCTCGTGCAGCAACTGCGAGGCCTTCCAGGCGCGGCGCATGCATGCGCGCTTTCGCCCCGTCGTCGACGGACAGCAGGGCAAGCCCGAGCTGGTGCACACGCTCAACGGCTCGGGGCTGGCGGTAGGGCGCACGCTGGTGGCGGTGCTGGAGAACCACCAGCGCGCCGACGGCAGCATCGCGCTGCCCGAAGTGCTGTGGCCGTACATGGGCGGACTGAAGGAACTGCGCGCTTGAGTCTGGCCGAGCAACTGCTGCAGGCCGGCGACCGCGGCAGCCTGATGCCGCGGCCGTCGGCGCACGACCCTGGGTTCGACCTGCGCGCCGCGTTTGCCGTGGCCGACGAACTGCGCCGGCTGCGCATCGCACGCGGCGAGCGGCCGCTGGGCTACAAGATCGGCTTCACCAACCGCAGCATCTGGGACCGCTACGGCGTGCACCAGCCGATCTGGGGGCCGGTGTGGGACAGCAGCACGGCGCTGCTCGACGGCAGCAGCGCCACACTCGCGCTGGCCGGGCTGTCGCAGCCGCGGCTGGAGCCCGAGATCGTGTTCGGCTTCGCAAGCACGCCGCGCGCCGGCATGAATTCGAGCGAACTGCAGCACTGCCTCGACTGGGTCGCGCACGGCTTCGAGGTCGTGCATACGCATTTCAAGGGCTGGCGCTTCAGCGCCGCCGATACGGTGGCCGACTTCGCGCTGCACGGCCGGCTGCGCGTGGGCCCGCGCGTGCCGGTGCGGGGCTGGGCGACGCTGGCCGCGGACTTGGCGGCGCTGCAGGTGCAACTGCTGTGCGACGGCACGCAAGTCGACCGCGGGCAGGGCGCACTGGTGCTCGACGGGCCGTTGAACGCGCTGCGGCTCTGGGTGGACGCGATGGCCGAGGTCACGCCGGGCTGGACGATCCGCCCCGGCGACGTGGTGACCACCGGCACCATCACCGATGCCTGGCCGCTGCGGCCGGGGCAGCGCTGGCAAACGCGGCTCAGCGATGCACGCCTGTCGGCGCTGACACTGACGACGATCTGAGGGCGCCGCTGCACTACAATGCCGACCTCGCTTCGACCGATGCGAACCCGACCCGGAGAGGTGGCAGAGTGGTCGAATGTACCTGACTCGAAATCAGGCGTACGGTAACCCCGTACCGTGGGTTCGAATCCCACCCTCTCCGCCAGTTGACGCTTCAGATGCAGCGTGAAGAAGGCCCCTCGTCGTGGGCCTTTTCTTCGTGTGCCACGCATGTGCCCGATCATCGGGGTGCGCGCCGCGGCCGGAGTGGCCATAGCAAGGCACAGCAAGGCACAGCAAGGCAAGCGCCGTGGCGTGAGGCCGAGGGCAGCGGCAGCAGCTATTGCCGCTGCCGCTGCCACCGCTGAAGCAGCGGCATCAGCGCGAACACGGTCTGCCCCGCCAGGCCCAGCGCGTAGCTCGGATCGCGGTACAGCGCCAGCTGCTGCGCCGGCGTGCGGCCGGCCAGCAGCGCGCCGATGCACCATTCGGCCAGCAACAGCAGCGCGAACGCCACGCCGCCCATCACCGCGCGCGGCGCGATTGCCGATGCCACCGCCAAGCGGCGAACGACGAAACGGCACACGATCCACGACGCCCACAGCATGATCGGCAGCTCGATCAGCACGCCGACCAGCCGCGCCGAGGCTGCCGCATCGCCAGCGAAGACGGTGCGCGCCGTGCCCAGCACGAAGCCGATGGCGAAGACCAATGCAAAGTAGGCGATGCCGGCGAGGGCGGCGGTGGCGCCCGCACGCGCAGGGGATGGCGCGGTGGCCATCGGCCGTCAGCGATCGGCCAGGATGTCGGCCAGCGGCCGCCGCGGGGCCGCCGGCACGACACGCGCCGGGCTGCCCAGGCACAGCAGCAACTGCGGCCAGCCTGGGCCGCCGGCGATCTGCTGCAGCCTGGGTCGCAGCGGCGCCACTTGCACCGGCTGGTTCAGGTACGAAGCCTGCAGGCCGAGCCGCACGCCGGTGAGCAGCAGCCGTTGCAGCGCCTGACCGGTGGCCAGCCAGTGATGCGCGTCGTCGCCGTCGCTGGCCAGCACCGCCAGCACCGGGGATTCGTCGGCGAGCTGGCGGTCCTTGGCGCCGATGCCGCCGCCCATGTCGAAGCTGCGCACCACCGCCTGCGCCACCGGAATTGCCAGCGCCGGCAGCGTCAGGCCGTCGCCGCGTCGCCGCGGATGCATCCAGGCCGCCAGCTCGCGGCGCCAGCTCGGGCTGGCCCATTGCACGGCATCACCCTCGGCGACCAGCGCGGCGGCCTGCTGGCGCTGGTCTTCGGCTTCGAGCACGACGAGTGTGGCGCCTTCGCTCGCCGCGGCGTCGGCCAGGCGGCGCAGCAGGCTCGCGTCCACACTGGTGGGCGCGAAGCGCTCGCGCACGGTGTGCCGCTCGCTCATCGCGGGGGCCAGCTCGGCCAGCGCCAGCGCGTCGGCCAGCGCGGCCGGCGCGGTCAGCAGCACGCGGGCCAGCAGGTCGGCGTCGCACGGGTCCGGCCACAGTGCCATGTCGGCATCCAGACCGGCTGCGGCGGCCGCCACGCGCAGGTTGAACAGCGCGCAGCCGCAGCTGATCGTCAGCTCGCGATCGCGCGGGTCGTTCACCGGCAGCGCACGCGTGCGGTCGGCCAGCAGGTCGATCGACCGGTCGCCAATCCGAAACAGCCAGGGCTGGGTGTTGTGGCTGGACGGGGCAAGCGCGGCGGCCTGCAGCAGGGACGGTGCCAGGGCCTGCAGCCCGGTGCTGGCGGTGCCGGGGCTGGTGGCTGCTGAGGTGGTCATGTGCGTCCTTCCGGCGGGCGGGTGGGAGCGCGGCCGATCGCGCCTGCGCTTTGGCCAAGCGACGAGGAGGGGCCCGGCCCGGCTCGGGCGGCATGACGGCGACGACAGCGTCCGCTGCAGGCCGTATGGTGCTGGCGGCTGCACGTGGCGCGCTTGCGCCAGCGCAACCCGGCACCGGTGGGGCAAAAACACAATGGCGCGCCGATCGACCGACCCAGGAGGTGTTTGCCGTGAGCTCGCAACTGACCGCCGGACAGCGCGCACTGCTTCAATCCGAGCTGCTGCAGCGCCAGCGGGAGCTGGACCACAAGCTCGCCGATCACCAGCAGGGTTTGTCGCGGGTCGAGCACGCGCGCGAGCTGCTGGCGCAAGACAGCGACGACGTCAAGCATCGCGACGCCCAGCGCGCGATGGACATGCGCTGGAGCGACCGCGACCTGGCCGAGCTCGGCGCGGTCAGCGCCGCGCTGCTGCGGCTGCAAGAGGGCCGCTACGGCGAGTGCGCCGACTGCGGCGAGGCGATCGCCTTCGATCGGCTGAAGGTCGAGCCCGCCGCGCTGCGCTGCATCGGGTGCGAGACGCGGCGCGAACGCAGCGTCCGTGCCTGATTTGCCGGGCGCGGCCGCGGCGGCGGGCCATGCTTGAACGCAGTCCACTCTTCAGTCCTGGATGGCTGGAGGATCAGGCACGGCGTCGACGACACCCGAGAACGACGACGCGCGCCAAGCTGCGCAGCCCGAAGCCGCTGCGCCCAAGCAGCGCTTGCAGTGCGAAGTACTGAACGCGGCCTACCTGGAGAAGCAGGCGCACCGGCAAACCCGCGAAGAGCGCATCGAGGCCGGCCGCGCGCTGCGTGCGATCTGTCCGCGCGAGAGCCGGGCCGGCTCGGGACCGGCTGCCGAGCGCCCGACCCGATCGAGCTGCTGGTGCAAAGCAGCCTGGGCCGCATCGAGCGCCTGGTGCCGATCCGCTACGGCCGCATGCTGGCCTCGCCCTTTGCCTTCTATCGCGGCGCGGCCGCGATCATGGCCGCCGATCTGGCGGGCACGCCGTGCACCGGCATCGGCGTGCAGGCGTGCGGTGACGCGCACTTGGTGAACTTCGGCGGCTTCGCCACGCCCGAGCGGCGCATCATCTTCGACATCAACGACTTCGACGAGACCCACCCGGCACCGTGGGAGTGGGATCTGAAGCGCCTGGCGGCCAAGGGCTTTGCCACCCAGGGCGAGCGCATGGTCTTCGGCCAGCGGCTGATGCAGGCCGCATCGGACCTGTTCCTCGGCCACACGATCGGGCCACAGCGCCAACACATGGACGTGCGCCAGCTGCGCGACGTGAAGGTCAAGCCGATGGTGGAGCTGTACAACCCGCGCAACATGCTGCGCTATGCCGCCAGCACCGGCTGGGCGCTGGCGCGTGCCCATGCGCGCTCGGGCGACCCGACGGTGCTTGCCGGCTACATCGGCAAGGGCGACGCGCTGGTCGAGGCCATCGCGCAGTTCGCGGTCGACTACGCCGAGCAAAACGAGCGCGACCATGCCGCGCTGGTGGCGGCGGTGCGTGCTGGACGTATCGAGGCCGAGACCGACGCCGGATGACCCCCGGCGCGGCTGGCGCACACGGAAGTGCTGCCGGCCGCAACGCGGCGACAATGGGCTCAGGCTACCCGGTGCGGCCGCACCCCAACCCGAGGACCCACCCGATGAACGACATGACGCACGATCTGGCCGACGTGGCCACCACGCAGCGGCTGGCCGACGCGCTGGCGCTTCAGCGCGAGGCCTACCTGGCGCAACCGGTGCCCAGCTTCGAGCAGCGCCGCGCCGACCTGCGCGCGCTGCAGCGCTTCGTGCGCGAGCACAAGCAAGCGCTGATCGACGCCATCCACGCCGACTACGGCCACCGCTCGCGCCACGAGACGCTGCTGGCCGAGGTGTTCCCGGTGATCGACGGCATCCAGCACACGATCAGGCACCTGCGCGGCTGGATGAAGCCGCAGCGGCGCGGGGTCGACTGGCGCACCTTTGCCGGCGCGCGCAACCGCGTCGTGCCGCAGCCGCTGGGGGTGGTCGGCGTGATCGTGCCGTGGAATTTCCCGCTGAACCTGAGCCTGGTTCCGCTGACCTACATCTTCGCTGCCGGCAACCGCGCAATGGTGAAGATGAGCGAGAACTCGCGCCACCTGGCGCGGCTGCTGATCGAGCGGCTGCCGGCGTACTTTCCGCCGGACAAGCTGCAGGTGTTCGACGAGACCGGCGGGGTTGGCGTGGAGTTCTCCAAGCTGCCCTTCGACCACCTGCTGTTCACCGGCTCGGGTGCCACCGGCAGCGCGGTCATGGCCGCGGCCGCGCGCAACCTGTGCCCGGTGACGCTGGAGCTTGGCGGCAAGGCGCCGGCCATCGTGTTCGATGACTTCCCGCTGCGCACCGCGGCCGAGCGCATCCTGTTCGTCAAGTACCTGAACGCCGGGCAGATCTGCACCTCGGTCGACCACGCCTGGCTGCCGCCGCAGCGCATCGACGAGTTCGTGCGGCTGGCCCGCGCCATCGTGCCCAAGCGCTACCCGCGCATCGACTCGCCCGACTACACCTCGATCATCGACGAGCGCTCGTTCGACCGGCTGCTGTTCGCGCTGGACGATGCGCGCCGGCGCGGCGCGACCCTGGTGCAGTTGGTGGACGGCCCGGCGCACGACCGCGCCACGCGCAAGATCGCGCCGCACATCGTGCTCGATGCGCCCGACGACTGCGTGCTGATGCAGCGCGAGATCTTCGGCCCCATCCTGCCGCTGCGCGTCTATGACTCGCTGGACGCGCTGTTCAAGCGCATCAACGCCGGCCCGCGTCCGCTGGCCGTGTATCCGTTCAGCCGCGACAAGGCCAAGGTCCAGCAGGTGCTGGACCGCGTGATGTCGGGCGGCGTGTCGGTCAACGACGCCTTGTTCCACGTCGGCCAGCACGACCTGCCGTTTGGCGGCGTCGGCGCGTCGGGCATGGGCCACTACCATGGCCGCGAAGGCTTCCAGACCTTCACCAAGCTGCGCCCGGTGTTCTACCAGGCGCGCTTTCCGACGATGAAGCTGTTGATGCCGCCCTACGGCAGGCTGGCCGAGCGGGTGCTGGCCTTCCTGACGAAATAGCCGGCCGCGTCAGCGCAGCTCGCGCGCGAAGAACTCCAGCGTGCGCTGCCAGGCCAGCGCCGCGGCGTCCGGGTTGTACTCGTTGCTGGGCGGGCAGTTCGGCGGCAGCTGCGTCTCGTTGGCGAACGCGTGCTTGGCCTCGTAGCGGTGGAACTCGAAGCTCTTGCCGGCGGCCCGCAGCTCTTGCTCGAGCGCGTCGACACCGGCGATCGCGAAGAACGCATCGTGGGTCGCCCAGTGCGCCATCAGTGCCGCGTGGATCTTGGCCGCGTCGATGTACTCCAGCGGCGGGTAGCCATAGTGCGCGACCACGGCGTCGGCCTCGGGCACGTTCACCGCCGCCAGCAGCGTGAGCGCACCGCCCATGCAGTAGCCGTTGACGCCGACCTTGGGGCAGCGCGCCTTCAGGTACTGCACCGCGCCGCGCAGGTCCTGCGCGGCGGCATCGCCGAAGTCCAGACTCGTCATCAGGTGCTCGGCCTCCGCCGCCTCGACCGTGGCCTTGCCGCGGTACAGGTCGGGCACCAGCGCGACGTAGCCGGCTGCCGCGTAGCGCTCGGCCACGCCCTTGATCTGCGCGTTCAAGCCCCACCATTCCTGGATCACGACCACGCCGGGCACGTGCGCTGCCGCTGCGCGGTCGGCGGGTTCGGCCAGATAGCCCTGCAGGCTTTGCCCGTCCGGGCGCTTGATCTCCACGGTGCTGCCCATCGTCGTTGCTCCTGTGTCGAGAATGCGGAACGCAACCATAGCGCAGCGGCGCGGTACAGCCCGAGCCGGCAGGTGCGCCGCGCCAGCGGCGCACCGGCTTGGTTTGCTGGGCAAGGCGGCCGAGCTCGCATCGGCTCGCGCTTGTGGCCCAATGGCGGCACCGCATCACCGGCCGCCTACGATGTCCTACCTTGACGATCCGCGCGTGCTGTTCGCCGCCGAGCGCACGCTGCTGGCTTGGCAGCGCACCGCCATCGCGCTGATGGGTTTTGGCTTCGTGGTCGAGCGCTTCGGCCTGTTCTTGCGCATGGTCAGCGGCCAGCAGCTGTCGACGTCGCAGCGCGGGTTCTCGCTGTGGCTGGGCGTGGTGTTGCTGCTGCTGGGCGCGGCGGCCGCGGCGGTGTCGGCGCTGCAGTTTCGCAAGGTGGTGCGCGGCCTGGGCGAGAAGGAGATTCCGCGCGGCTACTGGACCGAACCCGGCGTGTGGCTGAACTTCATGCTCGCGCTGGTGGCGCTGGTCCTGGTCGTGTACTTCGTCGTGACGCCCTGAGGCGGTGCGATTCAGCGGGCGCAGACGGTGCCAGAATCGGCGCACGAACACCCTTGCAGGAGAGCTTGGATGCAACCTTCAAAGCAACGTTTCGGCTGGTGGCTGGCAGCGACGGCGGCGGCGGTGCTCGTGGGTTGCGGCAGCGACGACGACGACCGGGTGCGTTTTGCCAACGTGATCTCGTTCGGCGACAGCTACAGCGATGCCGGCACCTACCAAGTCGGCACGGTCAAGACACTGGGCGGCGGCAAGTTCACGGTGAACGGGCCCAATGGCCTGACCTGGACCGAGGTGCTGACCAACATGGTGGGAGCGCCGCCGCAGTGCCCGGCCCAGACCGGCATGCTGCCCAACAACGGCACCGTGGGTGCGCCAGTGCGCGACTTTGCCAACTGCTTCAACTACGCGCAGGGCAGCGCGCGCATCAGCTCCAGCGGCAGCGGGCCCAACGGCGTCGCGCTGCAAACCGCATTGGGCGACCAGAACCTCGGCTTCATGGCGGTTTCATTGAAGCAGCAGTTCGAGGCGCACCTGGCAAAGGCCGGCGGGTCCTACGCGCGCAACGATCTGGTCACGGTCAACGGCGGCGGCAACGACGCCTTCATGCAGCTGGCGGCGGTGGCCAACGCGGCGGGCGGGGGCGCCGCCGCGGTCGCCACCGGCACCGTGGCCGGCTGGCCGCAAGCCACGCTGAACCTGGTGGCCCAAGGCGGGGCTGCGGCGGTGGACGCCGCCGGTGCCGCCGCGGTGGCCGCCATGGGCCAGGCCGGTGCCGAGCAGGCCGGCTACGTCAAGGCCCTGGTGCTGGCCAAGGGCGCGACGCACGTGCTGGTGCGCAACCTGGGCAACCTGAACATCACGCCGTTCGGTCTGGCGTCGGATGCGGCCACGCGCGGGCTGATCAGCGCGATGACGCAGGCTTTCAACAACGGGCTGGCCAACGGCCTGGCGGGCAGCGGCGGCGTGATCCTGTATGACGACTACAAGCAGAGCAACGACATCGCCGCCGATCCGGCCAAGTACGGCCTTGGCAACGTCACCACGCCGGCGTGCGGGCCGAACGCCTTCGGCCAGCCGGTCGGACCGTCGATCGTGTGCAACAGCGGCAACCTGATCGCCGGCGACACCAGCCGTTTTGCGTTCGCCGACGCGGTCCATCCGACGCCGCTGGTGCACCGCATCACCGCGCAGACGGCGATGACGCTGCTGCAGCAGGCCGGCTGGCAGTAAGCGCTGGCGGGCCTGGGCGCCGCCGCGGCCTCGCTCGCGGCGGTGGCCCGACCCAGACCGCTCAGGTTGGCGTGTAGGCCAGCCGCACGTAGATCGGCGCGAAGGCCTCGGCCTGCGTCAGCTCGAGCAGGTGCTCGCGCGACAGCTCGAGCATCGCGATGAAGGTGACGACCACGACGCCGACGCCGCGGGTCGGGTCGAACAGCTCGTGGAACTCGACGAAGCGCCGGCCCTGCAGCCGCTTGAGCACCACGCTCATGTGCTCGCGCACCGACAGCTGCTCGCGCGTGATCTTGTGATGCTGGTTCAGCTTGGCGCGCGCAAGGATGCCCAGCCAGGCTTCGCGCAGGTCGGCGGGGTTGACATCGGGAAAGCGCGGCTCGATCGACTGCTCGACCGTGACCTGCGCGCGCAGGAAGTCGCGGCCCAGCAGCGGCAGCGCGTCGATCCGGGCGGCGGCGAGCTTCATCTGCTCGTACTCGAGCAGCCGGCGCACGAGCTCGGCGCGCGGGTCGCCGGCCTCGGCGCCGTCGGCCGCCTTCTTTGGCGGCAGCAGCATGCGCGACTTGATCTCGATCAGCATCGCCGCCATCAGCAGGTACTCGCTGGCCAGCTCGAGGTTGCGCCGGCGGATCTGCTCGACGTAGTCGAGGTACTGGCGCGTCAGGTCGGCCAGCGGGATGTCCAGGATGTTGAAGTTCTGCCGCCGGATCAGGTACAGCAGCAGGTCCAGCGGGCCTTCGAAGGCTTCGAGGAAGATCTCCAGCGCGTCGGGCGGGATGTACAGATCCTGCGGCAGCTTGAACAGCGGCTCGCCGTATAGCCGCGCCAGCGCGACCTGGTCGACCACCTGCGGTGACGGCGGCGCGGCCTCGCCGGCCAGCGCGATCGCCTGCGGCGCGCTCAAGCGCCGACCGTCTTGGTCTGCAGCTGATAGTAGACGTAGGGGCGTTGCGCGATGCGCGCGCGGCTCCAGTCGGCCTGGGCCTGGCGGTCGATCTGGCGGTCCCACAGCAGCGCGCGGCCGGCGCGCTGCTCGGCTTCGAGCGTCGGCTTGTTCGCCTTGAGCTCGTCGATGAAGTTGGTCACCTCGGACTTGTACGGCGCGCGGGCAAAGATGGACATGGTCGCTGCTGCAAAATGGGTAGCTCCTATTTTAGCTGCGCGCCCGCCGTCCACGGCTGCGCCGATGCGCCCCGCGCCGATGCAAGAGATCGAGTTGAAGTTCCAGGTGAGCGACGCGCACAGCGCCGCGCTGGCGCGTGCGGTGGCCACCAAGACGGCACAACGCGTGGTGTTGCGTGCGGCTTACTTCGACACCGCGGATCGGCGGCTGGCGGGCGCCGGGCTGGCCTTGCGCGTGCGCAAGGAAGGCCGGCACTGGGTGCAAACGCTCAAGGGCGCGGGCGACGGCCTGTGGCAGCGGCTCGAGCATGAGGTGCCGCTGCAGGTGGCACCCGGCACCGCGCCGCAGGCCGACCCGGCGCGCCATGCGGGCACCCCGGCCGGCGAGGCGCTGCACGCCGCGCTGGGCGGCGGCGAGTTGCAGCCGCTGTATCGCACCGAGGTGATTCGCACGCGGCGGCTGATGCGCGCGCGCGGCGTGGTGGCCGAGCTGGCCTTCGACCGCGGCGCGCTGGTCGCGGGCGAGCAGCGCTGGCCGCTGTGCGAGATCGAGTTCGAACTCAAGTCCGGCCGTCCGGCCGCGCTGGCCGAGCTGGCCGCGCGCTGGGTCGAGCGTTTCGGCCTGACGCTGGACACGCGCAGCAAGGCCGAGCGCGGCGAGCGGCTGGCGCGCGGCGTGCGGCTCGGCGCGGCGGTGAAGGCGCAGCCGCTGCAGCTGCCGCCGTCGGCCGACGCCGCGACGGCGCTGCGCGCCGCGGTGGCCAACTGCCTGCGCCAGGTGCTGGGCAATGCCAGCGACCTGGCGCACGAGGCCGGTGCCGATGCCGATCAACTGCACCAGTTGCGCGTGGGGTTGCGCCGGCTGCGCAGCGTGTTGCGCGAATTGGGGCCGCTGTCGCCGCAGCTGTCGCCTGATTGGGAAGACGCTGCCGCGCGGCTGTTCCGCAGCCTGGGTTCGGCGCGCGACCGCGATGCGCTGGCCAGCACGCTGCTGCCGGCGCTGCACAAGGCCGGTGCCGTGGGCCTGCAGCTGCCGCTGCAGGCCGAGCTGCCGCCGGTGCACCTGGTGTTGCGCGAGCCGGCGACGACGCGGCTGTGGCTGCATTTGCTGGCCTTCGCCGCCGGCGATCCCGCTGACGAAACGACCGGTGGCGCGGCCGGTGGTGCGGCCGGTGGTACGGCCAGCGCCGACGGTGCGGCTGAGGCCGCGGCGCCGCCGGCCTATGCGCCCGCGGTGGCCGAGCGTCTGGCGCCGCTGTTCAAGCGGGTGCGGCGCGACGCCGGGCGCTTCGAAACGCTCGACGCCGCCGCGCGCCACCGCCTGCGCAAGCGCGTGAAGCGGCTGCGCTACCTGAGCGAGTTCGCCGCACCGGCGTTTCGCGACAAGCGCGTGCGTTCGTTCCTGAAGCGGCTGGAGCCGGCGCAGCAGGCGCTGGGCAGATTCAACGACGTGTGCGTGGCGCAGGGCCTGTTCGACGCCGCCGCCCCCGCCGATCCGCTGGCGATGTTCGCGCTGGGCTGGCTGGCACACGAGCGCGATGACGTGATCGTGCTTTGCTCCGAGGCGCTGGCGCGGCTGCGCCGTGCCGAGGCGTTCTGGGTCTGAAGGGCGCTCGACGCGCGCCGCCGCTGTCTGCGGCTCAGGCGGCGTCGCCGGGGCCGAGGTTGTCCATCGCCGCGGCCACGTTGGGCACGATCGCGTCGGCGCCGATGTGCGCCTCGAAGCCCGAGCGGCGCATCAGCGACAGTGGCTGCTCGTTGACGTTGGCCAGCACCAGCGCGATGCCGCGGCGCTGCAGCACGCGGTGCAACTGCTCCATCGCCTCCAGGCCCGAGGTGTCCATCGAGATCAGCCGGTGCATCTCGAGCACCAGCGCGCGCGTGCCCTCGGGCACCTGCGCCGGCAGCGCCTCGATCTTGCCGACCGCGCCGAAGAACAGCGAGCCGAACAGCTCGAACACGGCCACGCCCGGCGGCAGATCGCCGCTGCCGTGCGGGCGCACGCTGAACAGCTGGCCCATGCGCCAGATGAAGAACACGCAGGCCAGCACCAGCCCGGCCTGCACCGCCACCGTCAGGTCGAACACCACGGTCAGGGTGAAGGTGCCGAGCAAGATCGTGCGGTACGGCACGTTGAAGCGGCGCAGCCGCGCGAACTCGCGCCACTCGCCCATGTTCCAGGCGACGAACAGCAAGATCCCCGCCAGCGCCGCCAGCGGCACGTGCACCGCCAGCGGCGCGGCCAGCAGCACGATGGCCAGCAGCGTCAGCGCGTGCACGATGCCGGCCAGCGGCGTGACGGCACCGGCGCGCACGTTGGTGACGGTCCGCGCGATGGTGCCGGTGGCCGGGATGCCGCCGAACAGCGGCGCGGCGAAATTGGCCACGCCCTGCGCCATCAGTTCCTGGTTGGGGTCGTGCTTCGGAATCTCGGCCATGTTGTCGGCGACACGCGCGCACAGCAGCGACTCGACCGCACCGAGCAGCGCGATCGTCAGCGTGGGCACCAGCAGCAGCTTGGCCGTGGCCCAGCTGAATTCCGGCAGCGCGAGCGAGGGCAGGGCCTGCGGGATGCCGCCGAAGCGGGTGCCTATGGTCTCCACCGGCAGGTTCAGCAGCGTCACCGCCAGCGTCGCGCCGGCCAGCGCGACCACCGTGCCCGGCACATGCGCCGACAGCCGGCGCAGCTTGGCCAGGCCGCCCACCGGCGCCGTGGGCATGGTGTAGGACTTGGGCCACAGCACGACCACCGCCAGGCTGGCGGCGCCGATCGCCACCGCAGTCGGGTTGACGGTGTGCAGGTGGGCGGCCAGCACGCCGATCTGCGAGAAGAAGTCGGCCGGCATCCTGGGCGTCTCGAGGCCCAGGAAGTCCTTCAGTTGCGACAGCCCGATCAGCACCGCGATGCCGTTGGTGAAGCCGATGACGATGGACACCGGCACGTAGCGCACCAGCGCGCCGAGCTTGAACCAGCCCATCACGAACAGCAGCACGCCGGCCAGCATGGTGCTGATCAGCAGGTTGGCCAGGCCGTAGCGCTCGACGATGCCGTAGACGATGACGATGAAGGCACCGGCCGGGCCGCCGATCTGCACGTTCGAGCCGCCCAGCGCGCTGATCAGGAAGCCGGCGATGATGGCGGTGAAGATGCCGGCCTCGGGCTTGACGCCGGAGGCGATCGCGAAGGCCATCGCCAGCGGCAGCGCGACCACGCCGACGGTGAGGCCGGCGCCGATGTCGCCGACGAGGCGGCCGCGGTCGTAGCCGTTCAGGCTGTCGAGCAGCCGGGGGCGGAAGCGGTGCAGCGGGGGCAGTGGCAGGGACAAGCGGAACCTCCGGGGCTGGGGCAGGGGGCCGTGGGGCGGATGACGCCCGCGGCCGGAGGTCCGCAGTGGTGGCGGCGCGCGATGAAGCGCCGCCGCCGGGAGGGGCCGCCCGGGTTCACCGCACGCGCAGCCCCGGCACCGCGCCCGGCCAGGGTTCCAGCACGTACAGGCCGGGGTGCGCCTTCTCGTCGGCATGGCTGGCGGCCAGCACCATGCCTTCGCTGACGCCGAACTTCATCTTGCGCGGCGCCAGGTTGGCGACCAGCACGGTCAGCTTGCCGGCCAGGTCTTCCGGCGCATAGGCGCTGGCGATGCCGCTGAAGACCGTCCGTTGCCGGCCCTCGCCGGCGTCCAGCGTCAGCTTCAGCAGCTTGCTGCTGCCTTCGACACGCTCGGCGGCGACGATGCGCGCGAGGCGCAGGTCGACCTTCGCGAAGTCGCCGATGGCGATCTCGTCGGCGATCGCCTCGCCGCCGGGCAGGGCCGCGGCAGGCTCGGGCTCTGCGGCACCCGCCGGCGGTTCGAACAGCGCGTCGACCTGCTTGGCGTCCACGCGCTTGAGCAGGTGCTCGTAGATGCGTAGCGGACGCTTCGGTGACAGACCCGCGTTGACGTGCTCCCAGGCTAATGAGTGCTCTAGATTTAGGTAGTGCTCTGCTCGCGCGGCGAGGGCTGGAACGACCGGCTTCAAGTACAAGGTTAGGATGCGGAAGCACTCCATTGCGATACTGCAAACCGTGTGTAGCTGCCCGTGGTTCGCTGGATCTTTCGCAAGCTCCCAGGGCTTGTTCGCGTCGAAGTACTCGTTGACGGCATCTGCGAGCTCCATGATGCGCCGCAGAGCCTTGCCAAACTCACGCGACTCATACAAGTCCGCTATCGTTCCGGAGGCCGCCTCTAGGGCTTGGAGAACCGGGGATGTGCTCCGGTCGTCGATGTAAGGGCGATTGCCAAACAGCTTTGCCAGGAAGCCGGCGGCGCGGCTGGCGATATTGACGTACTTGCCGACGAGGTCCGCATTGACGCGGGCGACGAAGTCCTCGGGGTTGAAGTCCAGGTCCTCGACGCGGCCGTTGAGCTTGGCGCACAGGTAGTAACGCAGCCACTCGGCGTCCAGGCCCAGCTCCAGGTAGCGCAGCGGGCTGATGCCGGTGCCGCGGCTCTTGCTCATCTTCTCGCCGC
>CALBTN010000401.1 GCA_937967345.1 uncultured Rubrivivax sp.
AGCCGCCGCTGCGCGTCGAACAGCTCCAGTTGGCCCAGCCCGGCGTGGTCGCCGTGGCGCAGGTCCAGGCCCGGCTGCAGCGCGAACGGCTGCCAGCCCGCGCCGGCGGCCGCCCGCGCCAGCAGCCGCCGATCGGTCAGCACCAGCGCGGCGCCGGCGGCGAACTGCAGCTGATCGTCCAAGTCAACCGCCAGCGCGGCAAGCACGTTCTCGTCGGCAGCCAGCTGCGAGCGCACATCCGTGCGCACCGCGTCCAGCGGATCGGCCGGCACATCGAACGAGGAGTTGGACATGGATTTCAAGGTCGACGATGTCTGCGGTGGCGCCCGGCGCGCAGCGCGCCAGCGGCGCGATTCTCGCGCAAGCACCGCCAGCGGCCGTGGCGCACGATGATGGCGCGCAAGGACGACATCCAGCTGCTGCGCATCAACTACCTGCGCGGCCCCAACCTGTGGACCTACCGCGCGGCGCTCGAAACCTGGCTCGACCTGGGTGAGCTTGAAGACTTCCCGTCGCACAAGCTGCCGGGCCTGAACCAGCGGCTGTGCGCCTGGCTGCCGGCGCTGGCCGAGCACCACTGCGGCGTCGGCGAACGCGGCGGTTTCCTGCAGCGGCTGGAAGAAGGCACCTGGTGCGGCCACGTGCTCGAGCACGTGGTGATCGAGCTGCTCAACCTGGCCGGCATGCCCACCGGCTTCGGCCAGACACGCAGCACCAGCCGCCGCGGCGTGTACCGCATGGTGTTTCGCGCCCGCGACGAGCAGGTCGCGCGCACCGCGCTGGCCCAAGGCCACCGGCTGCTGATGTGCGCGATCAACGACGAGCCCTTCGACGTGCCGGCGGCGGTGACCGCGGTGCGCGACAAGCTCGACGACTGCTACCTCGGCCCCAGCACCGCCGCCATCGTCGCCGCCGCCGGCGACCGCCACATTCCGCACATCCGGCTCAACGAAGGCAACCTGGTGCAGCTCGGCCACGGCAAGCGCCAGCGCCGCATCTGGACCGCCGAGACCGACCTGACCAGCGCGATCGCCGAAGGCATCGCCGCCGACAAGAACCTGACCAAGCAGCTGCTCGGCGCGGTGGGCGTGCCGGTGCCCGAGGGCGAGGTGGCCGCCAGCGCGGCCCACGCCTGGGAGCTGGCGCAAGAGATCGGCCTGCCGGTGGTGGTCAAGCCGTCGGACGCCAACCATGCGCGCGGCGTCAGCCTCGACCTGTCGGAGCAGGCCGACATCGAGAAGGCGTTCGGCATCGCCGACGCCGAGGGCAGCGAGGTGCTGGTCGAGCGCTATATCCGCGGCGACGAGCACCGGCTGCTGGTGGTCGGCGACAAGGTGGTCGCGGCGGCGCGCGGCGAGAGCCTGCACGTCGTCGGCGACGGCCAGCACAGCGTGGCGCAGCTGATCGAAAGCCAGCTCAACAGCGACCCGCGCCGCGGCGACGCCGAGGAGTTCCCGCTCGAAACCATCTGCCTCGAGCGCGACGGCGTGATGCAGCTGCTGCTCGAGCGCCAGGGCCTGAACGGCGAATCGGTGCCGTCGGCCGGGCGGCGCGTGCTGGTGCAGCGCACCGGCAACGTGGCGATCGATTGCACCGCCGAGGTCCACGCCGAGGTCGCGCACGCGGCCACGCTGGCAGCGCGCACCGTCGGGCTGGACATCGCCGGCATCGACCTGGTGGCCGAGGACATCGCCAAGCCGCTGCAGGCGCAGGGCGGCGCGATCGTCGAGGTCAACGCCGGCCCGGGCCTGCTGATGCACCTGAAGCCGGCGGTGGGCGCGCCCCGGCCGGTGGGTCGCGCGATCGTCGACCACCTGTTCCCCGACGCCGACGACAGCGCGCGCATCCCCATCGTCGGCGTCGCCGGCTCGCGCCACGGCGCGCAGATCGCGCGCCTGGTGGCCTGGGTGGTGCAGCTCAGCGGCCGCCACGTCGGCCTGGCCTGCCGCGACGGGCTGTTCCTGGACCGCCGCCGCGTCGACCCCACCGACTGCACCGACTGGGAAGCCGGCCGCCGGCTGCTGATCAACCGCACCGTCGAAGCCGCGGTGTTCGAAAACGGCGCCACCGCGATCCTGCGCGACGGCCTGCCCTACGACCGCTGCACCGTGGGCATCGTCACCGACCTGGACGGCATCGACGCGGTGGCCGAGCACGACGTGCGCGACGCGGATCAGCTGATCAAGGTGCTGCGCACCCAGGTCGACGTGGTGCTGGCCGACGGTTGCGCGGTGCTGCACGCAGCCGATGCGCGCATCGCCGGCCTCGCAAGGCTGTGCGATGGCGGCGTGATCCTGTACGCGCGCGACGAAGGCAGCGCGGCGATCGCCGAGCAGCGTGCCGCCGGCGGGCGTGCGGTGTTCCTGCGCGACGGCGGCTGCGTGCTGGCCGAGGGCCACAGCGAAACCGTGCTGACCCGGCTGGAACCCCTGGCCAGCCCCGGCGAGGTGCTGCCCGACGAAGCCTTGCTCGCCGCGGTGGCCGCGGCCTGGGCGATGGGCATCGATGCCGATCTCATCTCCGCCGGGGTGCAGACCTTCGGCCCGGTGCCTGCCGCACCGGCCGTGCCCGGCATGCCCCCGGTGCCGCCGACATCGGCGCCGGCCCGCTCGCCGAGCGAAGACAGAAAGAACGACTGATGGACTTCACCCGCATTCGTGCGCTGCGCGGCCCCAACTTGTGGAGCCGCAACACCGCGATCGAGGTCATCGTGAGTTGCAGTGCCGAGGAATCCGACATCGGCCAACTGGCCGGCTTCGAGGAGCGGCTGCGCGCGCTGTTCCCGGCGATCGGCGAGCACTGGCCGATCGAGGGCGGCCCGGTCAACCTGGCGCAGGTGCTCGAGCTGGCGGCGCTGGCGCTGCAGGCGCAGGCCGGCTGCCCGGTGACCTACAGCCGCAGCACCGAGACCGTCGAGGCCGGCACCTACCAGGTGGTCGTCGAGTACACCGAGGAGCAGGTCGGCCGCCAGGCGCTGGCGCTGGCGCGCGAGCTGATCGCCGCGGCGCTGAACGGCAGCAGCTTCGACGCCGCGGCCGCCGTCGCGCAGTTGCGCGACACCGACGAGGACGTGCGCCTCGGCCCGTCCACCGGGTCGATCGTCAGCGCCGCGCTGGCGCGCGGCATTCCGTACCGCCGGCTGACCGAAGGCAGCATGGTCCAGTTCGGCTGGGGTTCCAAGCAGCGGCGCATCCAGGCCGCCGAGGTCGACACCACCAGCGCGGTGGCCGAGGCGATCGCGCAGGACAAGGACCTGACCAAGACGCTGCTGCGCGCGGCCGGTGTCCCGGTGCCGATCGGCCGCCCGGTCATCAGCGCCGACGACGCGTGGGAGGCGGCGCAGCGCATCGGCGTGCCGGTGGTGGTCAAGCCGCAGGACGGCAACCAGGGCAAGGGCGTGACGGTCAACGTCGTCAGCCGCGCGCAGCTCGACGCCGCCTACAAGGCCGCAGCCGACATCGGCGCGGTGATGGTCGAGAAGTACCTGCCCGGGGCCGACTACCGGCTGCTGGTGGTGGGCAAGAAGCTGGTTGCCGCGGCGCGGCGCGACCCGCCGCTGGTGATCGGCGACGGCGAGGCCACCGTGCGCGAGCTGGTCGAGCGCGTCAACGCCGACCCGCGCCGCGGCGACGGCCACGCCACCTCGCTGACCAAGATCCGCATCGACGACATCGCGATCGCCTGCCTGCACACGCAGAACCTGAACCCCGATTCGGTGCCGCAAAAAGGCGAGCGCGTGCTGTTGCGCAACAACGCGAACCTGAGCACCGGCGGCAGCGCCACCGACGTCACCGACGACGTGCACCGCGACGTCGCGGCGCGCGCGGTGGCGGCCGCACAGATGGTGGGGCTGCACATCTGCGGCGTCGACGTGGTGTGCGAAAGCGTGCTGCGCCCGCTGGAAGAACAAAGCGGCGGCGTGGTCGAGGTCAACGCCGCACCGGGGCTGCGCATGCACCTGAACCCGTCGTACGGCAAGGGGCGCAACGTCGGCGAGGCGATCATCGGCCACCTGTTCGCCCCCGGCGACGACGGACGCGTGCCGACCGTGGCCGTCACTGGCACCAACGGCAAGACCACCGTGACCCGGCTGGTGGCGCACCTGATGGCGGCCAGCGGCCTGCGCGTGGGCATGACCAACACCGACGGCGCCTACGTGCAGGGCCGCCAGATCGACAGCGGCGACTGCAGCGGCCCGCGCAGTGCGCGCAACGTGCTCGCGCACCCCGATGTCGACGCCGCGGTGTTCGAATCCGCACGCGGCGGCATCCTGCGCGAGGGCCTGGGTTTCGACCGCTGCACCGTGGCGGTCGTCACCAACGTCGGCGAGGGCGACCATCTCGGGCTGAACTACATCAGCACGGTCGAGGACCTGGCCGTGCTCAAGCGCGTGATCGTGCGCAACGTCGCTTCCAGCGGTTACGCTGTGCTCAATGCCACCGACCCCAACGTCGCGGTGATGGCGGTGGCCTGCCCCGGGCAGGTGTGTTACTTCGCCGCCGACCGCCACCATCCGGTGATGGCAGCGCACCGCGCGCAAGGCAAGCGCGTGATCTACGTCGAAGGCGGCCACATCGTTGCCGCACAGGGCTCGTGGCGCGAACGGCTGCCGCTGGAGCAGATTCCGCTGACACGCGACGGCGCCATCGGCTTCCAGGTCGACAACGCGATGGCCGCGATCGGCGCCGCCTGGTGCGTCGGGCTGGACTGGGACGCGATCCGCCGCGGCCTGGAAAGCTTCGACAGCGACGCGGCCACCACGCCGGGGCGCTTCAACGTGATGGACTACCGCGGCGCCACGCTGATCGCCGACTACGGCCACAACCCGGACGCGATGCGCGCGCTGGTCGGCGCGGTGGAGGCGATGCCGGCCAAACGCCGCTCGGTGGTGATCAGCGGTGCCGGCGACCGGCGCGACAAGGACCTGCGCGACCAGACCGTGATCCTTGGCGCTGCCTTCGACGACGTCATCCTGTACCAGGACGCGGCGCAGCGCGGCCGCGGCGACGGCGAGGTGCTGGCGCTGCTGCGCGACGGCCTGAACGGCGCGGCGCGCACCACGCGCATCGACGAGATCCGCGGCGAGTTCGCCGCGATCGACACCGCGCTGCAGCGGCTGCAGCCCGGCGACCTGTGCCTGGTGCTGGTCGACCAGGTGCAAGAAGCGCTGCAGCACCTGGAGCAACGCATCGCCCAGGCCTGATCCCGGCCGGCCAGCGTCAGCGGCGCGGGTTCTTGGCGATCAGGCCAACGGCGCGGCTTCGGCCGCAACGACCGCGGCGGCGCAAGCGCTTCACGCCGGCTCGGCCGCGGCCGGCCTGGGATGATGGTGGTGCGCCAGCGGCACGTGCAGCGGCCCGGTCTGGTCGATGCCGCCGGCCGCAAGCCAGGCGGCGGTCTGGTCGGCCGCGCGCTGGATCAGTGCCGCCGTGTGCGAGAAATCGAACACCGACACCGACAGCGGGCACAGCGGCGGCACGATGGTGATGCGCGCCTGTGACCCGTAGATCGCGACGTCGCGATCGAGCTGGCGCATCGACAGCAGGCTCATGATGTGCAGCGCCAGCGCTGCCATGTCCCGCGGCGGCTCGGTTGCCGCACAGGTGGTGCCGGTCGGCAGCACGATGATGCGTTGTGCACCCAGCTTGACCGCGGTGGCGATTGGCGTGTTGGCGCTGACGCCGCCGTCGATCAGGTTGCGCCCGTCGAGCCTGACGTGCGGGAACACGACCGGGATCGCGGTGGAAGCCAGCAACGCGCGGTCGATGGCGCCCGCGCTGAGCACCACCTCGGCACCGCTGAGAGCGTCGGTGGCAATGACGTGCAGCGCAACGCGCGCCTGCTCGATCCGCTCGATCGTCAGTGCGCGGCGGATCAGCGCATGCAGCCGCGTCGCCTCGACGAAGTGGTCGCGGTGCAGCAGCAAGGCCTTCAACCCGGCCCACAGCGTCAGCGGGAACACGTCCTGGCGGGTCAGGCCGCGCCAGAGATCGGCCAGCTGCTCCACGCCGTCGGCAGCCGGGCGGCTCGCGTAGAACGCGCCGTTGAGCGCCCCGACCGACGCGCCGACCACCAAGTCGGCGCTCAGGCCGCCACGCACCAGCGCCTGCAGCATGCCCACCTGGACCGCGCCCAGACTGCCGCCGCCGCTCAGCACCCAGGCCGTCTTGTGCATTGGCGTCGGTTTGCTCTGCATGGTTCAGGCTCGAGCCAGGCACACGCGCCACCCGGCCGAAACGATGATAGTGGCGCGACCCATGCCCCTGCACTGGACGGTGCACAGGATGCGGGCCGAGGTGCTGGCAGTGGCATCATGCCGGGCGCACCCCTTCGGCTCGCACACAGGCTTGCGCCCGCCACGGCCGGGCTTGCACCGAGACCCCTGCGTCAACCCCACCGCGGAACACGACATGGAAGTCACGCTCAACGCCTACCACACCCTGATCCTGGCGGCACTGGTCATGCTGATCGGCCACTGGCTGGTCTTCAAGATCCGGTTCCTGTCGGCCTTCAACATACCCGAGCCGGTGGCAGGCGGCCTGCTGGGCGCGGCGATCGTCTACGCGCTCAACGCCGCGCTCGGGCTGAAGTTCAAGTTCAACACCGAGCTGCAGACCACCTTCATGCTGATGTTCTTCGCCTCGATCGGGCTGAGCGCCGATTTCACGCGGCTGAAAGAAGGCGGCAAGCCGCTGGTCATGCTGCTGGCGATCGTGTCGGTGTTCATCGTGGTGCAGAACACGATCGGCGTCGGCCTGGCGTCGCTGCTCGGCCTGAAGCCGCTGATCGGGCTGGTGGTGGGCTCGATCACCCTGACCGGCGGCCACGGCACCGCGGGCGCCTGGGGACCGGTGCTCGAGCAGAACTACGGCATCACCGGCGCCACCACGCTGGGCATCGCCACCGCGACCTTCGGCCTGGTGTTCGGCGGCCTGATCGGCGGGCCGGTGGCGCGCTACCTGATCAACCGGCAAAAGCGCGAGCCGATGCCGCAGGCCAGCGAGCGCGACTCGATCGACACGATCTCGGGCAAGCCCCGGCACGAGGCCACCGACGACACCCCCGCCGGCGAAGGCAGCGGCAAGCGCCTGACCTTCGACATGTTCGACGAGCCGCGCCTGATCACCGCCTACGTCGCGATCGAAACACTGGCGATGTTCGCCGTCTGCCTGAGCGCGGCCGACCTGATCAGCGGCTGGACCAAGGGCACCGCGATCGAGTTGCCGACCTTCATCTGGGCGCTGGCCAGCGGCGTGGTGGTGCGCAACGTGCTTACCCACCTGTTCCGCTTCACCATGTTCGACCGCGCGATCGACGTCTTCGGCAACGCGTCGCTGTCGCTGTTCCTGGCGATGGCGCTGCTCAGCCTGCGGCTGTGGGAGCTGGCCGACCTGGCCGGCCCGGTGGCGATCATCCTGGCGGTGCAGGTGGTGGTGATGATGATCTGGGCCACCTTCATCACCTACCGTTTCATGGGCGCGGACTACGATGCCGCCGTGGTCGCGGCCGGCCACTGCGGCTTCGGCCTGGGCGCAACCCCGACCGCGATCGCCAACATGCAGGCCATCACCGACCGCTTCGGCCCATCGTACAAGGCCTACCTGATCGTGCCGCTGGTGGGCGCGTTCTTCGTCGATCTGGTGAACGCGACCGTGCTGCAGATCTTCACCCAGCTGCCCTTCCTGCGTTAGCAGGCCGCCGCGGCGCGGCGCGTCAGCGCTGCCGCGCTGCCGCGATGCCGCGCTAGCGCGTGCCGAAGATGCGATCGCCGGCGTCGCCCAGCCCCGGCACGATGTAGCCGTTGGCGTCGAGGTGGCTGTCGACCGCCGCGGTCCAGCAGCGCACGCCGGGGTGGGCGCGCTCCAGCGCGGCGATGCCCTCGGGGGCGGCCACCAGCACCAGCGCGCGGATGTCCTTGCAGCCGCGGCGCTCGAGCAGGTCGACCGTGGCGATCATCGATCCGCCGGTGGCCAGCATCGGGTCGATGATCAGCGCGCTGCGTTCGTCGAGCTCGCCGACGAAGCGCTCGAAGTACGGCTCGGGCATCAAGGTGTCGTGGTTGCGGCTCAGGCCGACAACGCTGACCTTGGCGTTGGGCAGGATGTCGAGCAAGCCGTCGAGCATGCCCAGGCCGGCACGCAGGATCGGCACCACCGTCACCTTGCGCCCGGCGATGCGCTCGACCTGCACCGCACCGCTCCAACCCTGCACCGTCGTCGTCTCGAGCGGAAAGTCGGCGGTGGCCTCGTAGGCCAGCAGCCGCGCCAGCTCGCCGGTGAGTTCGCGAAACTTCTTGGTCGAGATGCCCTGCTCGCGCAGCAGCCCCACCTTGTGGCGCACCAGAGGGTGGGTGACAGCGATGACGGGCATCGGGCCAGTGTAGCCAGTGCGCCGCGGCCGCATTGCGGCCGCGCCGTGCAGCTCAGCCCGCACCGAGCAGCGCCGGCAGCACGCCGGCCGCGGTGCCGCGCAGCACCCAATGCGCCTGGTCGTCGATCTCGGATGCATCGGGGTTGACGATCACCACCTCCGCGCCGGCACGCCGCGCGATGCCCGCCAAGCCGGCGGCCGGCCACACCGCGCCCGAGGTGCCGACCACCAGCAGCACGTCGCAGGCCCGCGCCGCCTGCTCGGCGGCGTCGATCGCACCGGGCGGCAGCATCTCGCCGAACCAGACCACACCCGGGCGCACCAGGTTGCCGCAGGCATCGCACTCGGGCGGCTGGCCCGGCGCCGCCTGCGCCGGATCGCAAGCCGCAGCGCGCGGGCAGCGCTGCAGCCAGCGCTCGGCCAGGATGTCGCCGTGCAGCCGGATGGTGTCGGGCCAGCCGGCCCGCTGGTGCAGGTCGTCGACGTTCTGCGTGACGATGCTCAGCACCCCAGGTCGGCGCCGGCCGAACTCGGCCAGCGCGAGATGCCCGGCATTGGGCTGGGCACGGCGCACGCCCTCGCGGCGCTCGGCATACCAGGCCCACACGCGCGCCGGGTCGGCGCGAAAGCCGGGCTCGCTGGCCAGCTCGGCCGGGTCGAAGCGCGACCACAACCCGCTCATCGCATCGCGGAAGGTCGGGATGCCGCTTTCGGCGCTCATGCCGGCGCCGCTGAGCACGCACAGCCGCCGCGCCCGGGCGATGCGCTCGCGCACGGCCGCGATGTCGCGCGCCATGCTCATGCGCCGCGGCGGCGCCGGGCCTCGTACAGGCAAACGCCGGCGGCCACCGACACGTTCAGGCTTTCGACCGCACCGAACATCGGGATGCGCAGCAGCAGGTCGCAGGTCTTGCGCGTCAGCTGGCGCAGGCCCTTGCCTTCGGCGCCCAGCACCAGCGCGAGCGGGCCGGCCAGGTCGGCGTCGTACAGCGTCTGCGCGGCATCGTCGCTGGCACCGGCAATGCGGATGTCGCGCTCTTTCAGCTCGTTCAAGGTGCGCGCGAGGTTGGTCACCATCAGGTAGGGCACCGACTCGGCCGCGCCACTGGCGACCTTGGCCACGGTGGCGTTCAACCCCACCGCGTGGTCCTTGGGTGCGAGCACCGCGTGCACGCCGGCGCCGTCGGCCACGCGCAGGCAGGCCCCCAGATTGTGCGGATCGGTCACGCCGTCCAGCACCAGCAGCAGCGGCGGACCCTGCACCGCATCGAGCAGATCGTCCAGCGAGTGCGTGCGCGCCAGCGGTTCGACCCGCGCCACCACGCCCTGGTGGCGCGGCGTGCCGGCCAGCTGCGTCAACCGCGCATCGTTGCTGTCCAGCACCGGCACACCGGCAGCGGCCGCACGCTCCAGCAGCTGGCGCATGCGCTGATCGCGCCGCGCCGCATCGGCATGCAGCTCGACCACCGACGCCGGCGCGGCGCGCAAACGCACCGCCACCGCGTGGAACCCGAACAGCGTGTGCTTGGTGCTCAATGCCCTTCCCCGTTTGCCCTGGCGAATCCCTGGCCGCTGGCGCGGCGGCCGCGCGGCGCATCAGTCGGCGGTGATCTTGCGCGATTCGATCAGCTGCTTCCAGCGCGCGTTCTCGCGCGCCTGGAACTCGGCGAACTGCTCGGGCGTGTCGCCGACGATCTCGAAGCCGAGCTCGAGCAGCTTGGGCTTGACCGCCGGATCGTTCAGCGCGCCCACCATCGTCGCGTGCAGCTTGGCCTTGACGTCAGCCGGCAGCCCCTTGGGTGCGGCGGCCGCCTGCCACGAGTACACGTCCACGCCCTTGACGCCGGCCTCGGCCAGCGTGGGCACCTGCGGCAGCAGCGCCGCGCGCTGCGCGCTGGTGACCGCCAGCGCGCGCAACTTGCCGCTGGCCACGTGCGGCACCACCACGTTGATGTTCTGGAACGAGGCATCGACCTGCGCGCCGAGCAAGTCGCTCATCGCCGGGCCGCCGCCCTTGTAGGGCACGTGCACGCCGGAAGTGCCGGTTTGCTGCCAGAACAGCTCGGCCGTCAGGTGGTCCGACGAGCCGTTGCCCGACGAGGCAAAGCTCAGCTTGTCGGGCGTCTTTTTCAGCGCGGCGATGACGTCGGCCACGCTCTTGTACGGCGAGGCCGCCGGCACCACCAGCACGTTGGGTGCTTGCACCAGCACGGTGATCAGGTCGAAGTCCTTGCCGGCGTCGTAGGGCACGTTCTTGATCAGGTGCGGCGCGATCACGAAGGGCCCGAGTGACGACACCAGCACCGTGTAGCCGTCGGGCGCGGCGCGCTTGACCTGGCCGGCACCGATGGTGCCGGTGGCGCCGGCCTTGTTCTCGACGATCACCGGCTGGCCGAGCTTTTCCTGCATCTTCGCGCCCACCGTGCGCGCGATCATGTCGGTGGAGCCGCCGGGCGGAAACGGCACCAGCAGCGTCACCGGCTTGGTCGGCCAGGCCTGGGCTTGCACCGCCGCCGCGGCGGCCAGGCCGACGGCGATCGCGACGATCGGGCGAAGCAGCTTGTTCATGGTCGGCATCTCCTCGAATAGAACCTGCAAGAGTGGGGTCGCAACGCCCGGCAGCCGCTGTGCAGCCGATACTGCGCGGGGCGGATGCTGCCTTTGTACCCCAGTCCATCGCCGAGCCAACCCCGGGGCAACGTCATGAATCAAACCACCCGCCAGCGGCTGCAGCTCGGCACCATCGTCGTGCTGCTGCTGGTGATCGCCGCCATGGCCTACAAGTTCATCGTGGCCGGGTCGGTCGAGCCCGCCGCCGACGGGCGCATGGCCATCGTGCTGGAGCCCGGCGAGCGCGACTTCGTGCTGCGCGAGATGCGCGGCTTCGTCGCCGGCTTGCAGCAGTTGACGGCCGCGCTCGCGCGCGACGACATGAAGGCCGCGGCCAGCGCGGCCAGCGGCATGGGCATGCACGCCGCCCACGGCGCGCCGGCGGCGATGGTGGCCAAGCTGCCGCTGCAGTTCAAGACGCTGGGTTTCAGCGTGCACCGCGAGTTCGACACGATC
Source organism: uncultured Rubrivivax sp. (assembly GCA_937967345.1). GTDB lineage: Bacteria > Pseudomonadota > Gammaproteobacteria > Burkholderiales > Burkholderiaceae_C > Rubrivivax. The sequence continues at coordinate 11,437 of CALBTN010000401.1, forward strand.
GCCGCCGACGCCGAGCGCCTGGGCGACGCCAAGCACACGCTGGCGCAGCTGGCGGACACGTTGCAAAAGTGCGTCGCCTGCCACGACGCATACCAGTTCAAGGCCACCGTGGCCCACTGAGAGTCCGTGAAGCATTCCGCCGCGCAGGCCGCAAGCGCGCGCGGCAGCCGCTACAGCCCGAGCGCGAGCTGCGCCGCCTCGGACATGCGCGAGCGGTCCCACGGCGGGTCGAACACCAGATCGACCGTGGCCTCGCCCACATGCGGCAGCGCCAGCACCTTGTCGCAGATCTCGTCGGCCAGCACCTCGCCCATGCCGCAGCCCGGCGCGGTCAGCGTCATGCGGATGCGCACCCGCTGGCGCCCGCCGTCCATCGGGCTGACGTCGACACCGTAGACCAGCCCCAGCTCGACGATGTCCACCGGGATCTCCGGGTCGTAGCAGGTGCGCAGCACCTGCCACACCAGCGCCGGCACGTCCTGCGCGCCGGCGTCGGCCGGGATCTCGATGGTCTGCGGTACCGCCAAGCCGATCGCGTCGGCGTCCTTGCCCTTGAGCCGCACCATCTGGCCGTGCACCACCAGCGTGAACGACGAGCCGCGGTCCTGCGCGATGCGTGCTTCGATGCCTTCGGGCAGCTCGACCGGCGTGCCGTCCGGCACCCGCTCGACCCGCACCGGCCGAGTGGTGATGACCGACTGGTACAGCCGGCTCATGCGTCGCCTTCGTCGTGGACGGCGGCGTCGCCGAGCGCGTGCATCAGCGCGTGCCAGCCGAGCAGCGCGCACTTGATCCGCGCCGGGTAGCGGCGCACGCCGGCCAGGCTGACCAGCTTGCCCAGGTCGGCTGCCTCGGGTTCGAGCTGGCCGGTCAGCACCGCGCGGAAGCGCTGCTGCAGTTGCGCGGCGTGCTCGACCGTGCGGCCCTTGACCGCCTCGCTCATCATCGACGCCGACGCGATGCAGATCGCGCAGCCCTGGCCGCGGTAGCGGATGTTCTTCAGCGTGCCGCCGTCGACCTCGAGCTGCACTTCGAGCTCGTCGCCGCACTGCGGGTTGTGGCCGCGCGCCTGGTGCGTCGGCGCGGCCAGCGCACCGAAGTTGCGCGGCGCACGCTTGTGCTCGACGACCATCTCGCCGTACAGCTCGGTGCCCGCGCCCAGCATGTTCATCGCAGGACTTGCAGCGCGCGCTCGACGCCGTCGACCAGCCGCTGCACCTCTTCGAGCGTGTTGTACAGCGCGAACGACGCGCGCGTCGTCGGCCCCCACCCGAGGTGGTCGAGCAGCGGTTGCGCGCAGTGGTGGCCGGTGCGCACCGCGATGCCCTGGCCGTCGAGCAGCGTGCCGATGTCGTGCGGATGCGCGCCGTCGGCGACGAAGGACACGATTGCGCTGGCCGCATCGTCGGCCGCGAGCACGCGCACGCCGGGCAGCCCGGCCAGGCCGGTCGCGGCGGCCTGGCGCAGGTTGCGCACATGGGCATCGACCAGGCTGCGGTCGATGCCGTCGATGAACAAGGCCGCCGCCGCCATGCCCACCGCCGCGCCGACGTTGGGCGTGCCGCCTTCGAGCCGCGCCGGCAGCGGCGCAAAGCGCGCCTCGTGCAGGCTCACCGACTCGACCATGTCGCCACCCAGGCGCAGCGGCGCCAGCTTGGCCAGCGCCGTGCGCCGGCCGGCGAGCACGCCAATGCCCATCGGGCCGTACATCTTGTGGCCCGAGAAGGCCATGAAGTCGCACTCCAGCGCGCCGATTGCCGGCAGCGAGTGGCTCGCCGCCTGCGCCGCGTCGAGCACGGTCAGCGCACCGGCGCTCGCGGCCAGCGCCAGCAGCGCCGCGTACGGCGGACAGTGGCCGGTGGCGTTGGCGCAGGCGGTGAGCGCGAACACGCGCGTGCGCGGGCTCAGCAAAGCTTCCAGCGCGGCGGCGTCGATGCGGCCTTCGGCGTCGGGCAGCAGCACGCGCAGCCGCGCGCCGCTGCGCCGCGCGGCGGCCTGCCAGGGCACGAGGTTGGCATGGTGCTCGAGGCCGCTGACGATGATCTCGTCATCCGGGCGCAGCCAGGCCGGGCCGATGCCGTCGTCGCTCAAGCCGTGCGCCACCAGGTTCAGCGCCTCGGTGGTGCCGGAGGTGAAGATCAGCTCGTGCGCCGCGCCGGCACCGGCAAAGCGCGCGAGGGTCTTGCGCGCGGCTTCGTAGGCGTCGGTCGCTCGCTGGCTGAGCGTGTGCACGCCACGGTGGATGTTGGCGCGGTCACGGCTGTCGAACTCGCGCGTCGCTTCCAGCACCGCCAGCGGCATCTGCGTCGTCGCCGCGTTGTCCAGGTAGGCCAGCGGCTGGCCGTGGATGCGCTGCGCCAGCGCCGGAAAGCCGCTGGCCAGCGAGTTCAGCAGCAGCCGGTCACCCACGGTCTTGCCCTGCCGACTCGGTTGCCTGCGCTTGCGACAGGTGGTGCGCCACGGCCGAGCCCAGCAATTGGTCAAGGCCGAGCGCGCCGGCCAGCCCCGGTTCGGCGAAGCTGCGGCCGACCACCGCCTGCGCCATGCCGTCCAGGATCAGGCTGCGCGCCTGCGCTTGCGTCAGGCCGCGCTGACGCGCGTAGAACAGCGCCTCCTCGGGCAGCGAGCCCCAGGTGGCACCGTGCACCGCCTGCACCTGGTCGTGGTGGATTTCCAGGTGCGGCTGCAGCACCAGCTTGGGCTGGCCGGCGGTGGGGATGCCGGCCAGGCGCTGGCGCACGTCGGCCTGCGCGGCACCGGCGGCGATGGTGGTGGACGCATCGGCCACCGCGCGCGCGCGGCCGCTGGCCAGCACCAGCGACTCGACCGCGCTGCGCGTGTGCAGCCCGCGGTGCGACGCCCTCGCCTGCTGCTGCAGGTTCGACCCGGCGGCAAAGAGCACGCTGCCCAGGTTCGCTGAGGCGCGCTCGGCGTGCAGCTCGATCGCGGTGTGCTGCAGGTGGTAGCCGCTGCCGCTGGCGACCAGCAGTTGCTCGTAGTGCGCGCCGCCAGCCAGCCGCACGTGCACATGGTGCGCCCACTGGTCGCGCGCGCCGGGGGTTGCGACCCGCAGGTGCGACAGCGCAGCGCCCCGGCCCAGCCGCAGGTGCACCTGCAGGTTCTGCGTGATCAGGTGCGAGCAGGCCGACTCGTCGCGTTCGTGGGTCTCGACCAGCACGCAGCGCACGCCGTCGGCCAGTTCGACGACCAGCAGCGGCGCCTCGACCGCAGCCAGCGGCTTGCGCCGCAACTGCAGCCACACCGTGGTGTCGGTGAGCCGGTCGCCGCCGGCACTGCCCAGGCCGCCGACCTGCAGATGCAAACCCTGCCGGCACAGCGCGCGGTGCGCCCAGGCAAACGGCGCGCAGTCGCCGTCGGCCGCCGGCACGAGCGCGCCGAACAGCTCGGCGCGTTGGGTGGCATCGGTCGCGTCGAGCCAGCGCGCGTCGACGCCCCCGCTGGGCTTGACCCCCACCGGATGCAGCGTCCAGCCGGCGCCGGCCAGCGGCGGGGCCGCGCAGTCGGTGTGCGCGGCGTCGGTGGCAGCGCCGAGCCAGACCTCGGCCGCGGGCGGCGGCAGGTGCCTGAACGACTCGGCGCGCGGCGAGATCCAGCCCTCGGCTGCCAGCCGCTGGCGGGCGGACAGCGCGTCGGCTCGGGCAGCGTCCATCGCGGTGCGCTCCATCAGGCCGGTTGCGGCAGCGACGCGCGCGCGAAGCCGCGCTCGGCGATCTCGCGCGCCAGGTCCAGGCCGCCGGTCTGGCCGATGCAGCCCTGATCGAGCCGCAGCACCGCGTCGGGTGCCAGCGCTTCGACCAGCTGCAGGTAATGCGACACGACGACAAAGGCCATGCCGCGCGCGCGCTGCTGCTCGATGACCTCGACCACGGTGCGCACGCCGTCGACGTCCAGGCCGGAATCGATCTCGTCGAGCACCGCCAGCCGCGGCTGCAGCAGCGTCAGCTGCAGCAGTTCGTTGCGCTTGCGCTCGCCGCCGGAAAAACCGTCGTTGACTGGCCGGTTGAGCAGTGTTTCGGGCAGCCCCAGGCGGGCGGCCGCGGCTTTGGCATCGCCGAGAAAGTCGTAGGCGTCGAGCGCGTCCTCGCCGCGCGCGGCGCGCACCGCGTTGAGCGCGGTGCGGATGAACAGGTTGTTCTTCACCCCGGGCACGTCGGGCGGCGCCTGCATCGACACGAACAGGCCGGCGCGCGCCCGCGCGGTGACGTCCAGCGCGAGCAGGTCCTGGCCGCCGAAGCGGACCTCGCCGCCGGTGACGCGGTAGCGCGGGTGCCCGGCCAACGCCAGGCCGAGCGTGCTCTTGCCGCTGCCGTTGGCGCCCATCAGCACGATCAGCCCGCCGGCGGGCAGGTCGAAGGTGATCGACTTCAGCACGTTGCGGCTGCCGACGTCGACGCGCAGGTCGCGCACCTGCAGCAAGGCTTCGGATCGGGTCATGGTGGTCCTTGGATGGGGTGATGCGACGTCAACCGACCGCGCCTTCGAGCGACACCGCCAGCAGCGCCTTGGCCTCGAGCGCGAACTCCATCGGCAGCTCGTCGAGCACCGCCTGACAAAAGCCGCCGACGATCAGCGCGGTGGCTTCGTCCGCCGCGATGCCGCGCTGCTGGCAGTAGAACAGGCGCTCCTCGGAGATGCGGGTCGTCGTCGCCTCGTGCTCGACCAGCGCGTCGGCGCGCGCCGCATCCACCGTCGGGAAGGTGTGCGCGCCGCAGTCAGGGCCGATCAGCAGCGAGTCGCACTGCGTGTGGTTGCGCGCACCGGACGCGGTCGGCGCGATGCGCACCAGGCCGCGGTAGCTGTTTTGCGCATGGCCGGCACTGATGCCCTTGGAGACGATGCGGCTGGTCGTGTCGCGGCCGAGGTGGATCATCTTGGTGCCGGTGTCGGCCTGCTGCGCGTGGTTCGACACCGCGATCGAATGGAACTCGCCGGCCGACTCGTCGCCGCGCAGCACCACGCTCGGGTATTTCCAGGTGATCGCCGAGCCGGTCTCGATCTGCGTCCAGGCGATGCGCGAGCGCCGCCCGGCGCACAGGCCGCGCTTGGTCACGAAGTTGTAGATGCCGCCGCGGCCGTGCTCGTCGCCCGGGTACCAGTTCTGCACCGTCGAGTACTTGATCTTGGCGTCGTCGTGCGCGATCAGCTCGACCACCGCGGCGTGCAGCTGGTGCTCGTCGCGCTGCGGCGCGGTGCAGCCTTCGAGGTAGCTGACCTGCGCGCCGCGCTCGGCGATGATCAGCGTGCGCTCGAACTGCCCGGTGTTGCGCGCGTTGATGCGAAAGTACGACGACAGCTCCATCGGGCAGCGCACGCCCTCGGGGATGTAGACGAAGGAGCCGTCGGAGAACGCGGCCGAGTTCAGCGCCGCGTAGAAGTTGTCGCCCGGCGGCACCACCGTGCCGAGATAGCGCTCGACCAGCTCGGGGTGGTGCTCGACCGCGTGCGAGAACGAGCAGAAGATGACGCCGACCTCGGCCAGCTGCTCGCGAAAGGTGGTGCCCACCGAGACCGAATCGAACACTGCATCGACCGCGACACCGGCGAGCGCGGCGCGCTCGTGCAGCGGCACGCCGAGCTTTTCGTAGGTCTCGAGCAGCTTGGGGTCGACCTCGTCCAGGCTCTTCGGCCCGTCGGCCGCCGACTTCGGCGCGGCGTAGTAGCTTTGCGCCTGGAAGTCGATCGGCGCGATGCGCAACTGACCCCAGGTCGGCTCGCGCATGCCGAGCCAGCGCTCGAACGCCGCCAACCGCCACTCGAGCAGGAAGGCGGGCTCGCGCTTGCGGCGCGAGATCTCGCGGATCGTGCCCTCGTCCAGGCCGGGCGGCAGCGAGTCGGTTTCGATCTCGGTGACGAAGCCGTGGCGGTACGGCCGCACCAGCGCTGCAGCCAAGGGGTCGGGCGCCGGGTCGGGCAAGGTACTGGCAGGCTTCATCGCGGTTGGAAGTCTAATGATGCAGACGATATGCATCTTTTAGATCTGCGGCAAACCCGTGCCGGGTGTCCGCGCCGCCATCAGGGGCATCGCGGCCCGCAGCGGCCTGCCGCGCAGGCCGGCGACCGGCCGGGCGCGGCTCGAAGGCTTCGCGCGCGACGCAGCGCCGGTCAAGCGCCACCG
>CALBTN010000402.1 GCA_937967345.1 uncultured Rubrivivax sp.
AAGAAGATCAGGTCACCCTGGGCCGCATCCAGGCCGGCATTGGCCGCACGGCTGCGCGGCAGCGGCGCGCCGGTGTCGACGAAACGCAGCGGACGCTGCCCCACCTGGGCCGGCAGCGCGCGATGTCCCGGCCCCTTGGCATTGACCACGACGATCTCGATCGAAGAGTGGGTCTGGTCGGCGACCGACTGCAGGGCCTCGGACAGGCTCTCGCGGTCCATGCTGCGGACGATGGCACTCACCAGCGGCATTGGCGGCTTGTTCATGGGTGGGGGCCGGCCTTCACGACCAGCCCAGCGCGCGCAGCAAGGCCGGCAGCTGGGTGGTCCAGGTGTAACGTTCCAGGGCATGTGCACGCGCGCGCTCAGCCATCGCGGCGTACAGCCCCATCGTGTCGAGCATGCCGTCGAGCTTTCGCTCCCATTCGTGGCCGCGGGCCACGTAGCCGTTGTCGCTGTCGGCGATGCAGTCCAGGTGATTGACCGATGGCGATGCCACGCTCAGCGTGCCCACGGCAGCGGCCTCGAAGTACTTCAGCGGTGACTTGCAGTCGGCAAAGACGCTGGTCTGCAGCGGCATCAGGTTGACCTCCACCGACGCCACCAGGCGCTGCAGGTTGACCCAGTCGACGAAAGGCCGGCGCGTGATGCGGTCGGCGAAGCGCGCCAGTGCGGGGCCGGGCGTCACGTAGCCCACCAGCAGCAGCTGCAGATCGGGCCGCCGCGCCATCAGGTTGGCAATCGCGGGTTCGACGATGGCGTAGTCCAGCTGGTGCGACCGGGTGCCGCTGAAGTAGCCGAGCGTCGGCCGGCCATCGGTGGCGAAGCGGGTGTCGAGCTTGCGTTGCCACAGCGCCTGCGAGATCTCCATCTGCTCGCGGTTCATGAAGTTCGGCACCACGGCCACCGGCTTGCCGGTGCATTCGCGGATGCGCTCGGCCAGGAAGGCATTGGTGGTGATGGTGCCGTCACAACGGTCGAGCGTGGCGCGCAGGCGGGCCGTGAGACCGAACCAGTCGTCCCAGACCCGCGGGCTGTCCTTGTCCAGGCCCAGTGCCGAGATCAGCAGGTGCGCATAGCCGCTGTCGATCACCAAATCGTCGACATCGAAGTACACCGGCTTGCCCTGGAACCTGAACAGGTTCATCAGCTGGTGAAGCCGGTGTTCGTAGCCCGAGCGGCAGACCACCAGCGCGTCGGCGTTCGCGGCGATCTGCGCTGCCTGTCCCAGGTCGGCGCGGAAGAACCAGCTGGCCGAGAAGCGGCCGCCCGGTTCGGTATTCAGCACCTGGGCCATGTTGTAGCCGCGGTAGCGAAACGTGCTGGTGTTGGTCTCTTCGTAGTAGTAGGCCACGCGGCGTTGGCCACGCGCCAGCTGGGCCAGCCGCTCGGTGAACGGGCTTTGCCAAGGGTCGGCGTAGGGCCGGCGCGGAACGGTGACGGGAAACATCAGCGCCCCACCGCCAAGGTTTCGACGACGCCTTGCAGCGCCTGCGTCCAGTCGCGTCGGATCGGCGCCTGGGCCTTTACTGCATCCGCTGCAAGCCGGGCCGCACCCTGCTGCAGGCCCTGCAGCATCGAGGCTGTCTCGTCGCCGCAGGCCACGGTGCGCCCTGCGAAGCCGTGGCTGTCGGCGAGCGCTTCGCTCGTAGCTTTCAGGAAGGTATTGCTGACCACCACCGCGCCGCTGGCGGCAATCTCCATCGCATTGCCGCTGGTGCTGCCTGGCGCACCCAGCACCAGGGCCAGGTCGGTCTCGCCCAGCAGCCGCGCGTAGGCATCGGCATCCGTGTCCTGCAGCTGTTGGGGCCGTTGCCAGCCGGCCAGTGCCACTTCGGGCAAGCCGCGACCGATGAAGGAAAAGGCCCAGCGCTGCGGGTCCAGCAGGCCCAGCGACAGGGCCTGCTCGATGGCAGCCAGGCCGCGCGCGAAGAGCGCCGACGATCCGCGGGCCGGGGCGTGGAAGAGAAGACGGCGCGGCCCGGTCTGCACATGGGGCCCTGCATGGGAGGCGCGCAGCGGGTAGGCCGGCTCGAAGACCAGCGCGCTGGTTCCGAAGTGCGGCAGGCCCTGCTCGATCAGCCAGGCCTTCAGGGACTGGCTGTTCACCACGAAGCGCAGGTCCTGCCGTTGCAGCAGCGCCTGGCAGCGCATGCGCTCAACGACTTGGGCCTGCAGCAGGCGTTCGTCGGACTGCAGCAGGCAGACCACATCGCGCAGCGGCGCGGCGGCCAGGGCTGCGGCCGCGCTCTCGCACGAGGCCGCCAGCACCAGCTCGTCGTCGAAACGATCGAGCTCGACGTCGGCGCCTTGCGTGGGCACCCATTGCAGGATGGACTCACCCCGCAGCGCCAGGCCGTGCAGCTGCAGCAGCTGGTCGATGCGCGTGGGCTCGACGGCATCACTGCGTGTGATCAGGCGCAGATCGGCCTGCAGCCGGTTGGCCAGCACGGTGGCCAGGATGACCGCCGTGGCGGCTTCGGCGCACGGCGGGCGCAGGTCGAAGCGTTCGCCGATCAGCGTGACACGCCGGCGGTTGTGGCGCGGCGTGGTGTAGAAGCGGATGGCCGCCCCCGGGGCGGCCGGATCGCGCGCGATCGGGGTCCAGATGGCGCCCACGGCCACGTCTTCGACAGGCGCGGGTGCCGGGTGATGCGGTGCTGATGCGGGCGGCTGGGGCGACATGTCAACAGCGGCGGGCGCCTTGCGCTATCGCAGGCAACAGCGCAGGGGCCCCGGCCTGGCACGGCCGGGTGAAAAGCTCTGGAACGGGACTTGGCAACGCGAACCCGGCGCGGTGCTCAGCCATCAAGGCAGGGCAGGGCCCGCAGACTGGCGCCAGCGGCCGAAGCGGGGCGTTGGCCGCGATTGTACGGTCGGCCCGGCGCGACCCGCGGCCGTGCGTCCCGGTGCTCAAGACCATCCCAGCGCCCGCTCGAGGATGGGCCGCTGCCCGGTCCAGGCGAAGCGCTCGATCGCCTGGCGGCGCGCGAGCACGGCCATGGCGGGGTATTGATCCATCGCATCGATCAGCTGCTCGATCTTGCGCTGCCATTCATGCCCGCGCGACAGATGCCCGTTGACACCGTCCTCGATGCAGTCGACATGGTTGGCGGTGGGAGACGCCACGCTGAGGGTGCCCACCGCGGCCGACTCGAAGAACTTCAACGGCGACTTGCAGTCGGCGAACACGGTGGCCTGCAACGGCATCAGGTTGACTTCGACGGTGGACACCAGGCGCTGCAGGTTGACCCAGTCGGTGAACGGCGCGCGCACCAGACGCCGCCCATAGCGCGCCCAGGCCGGGCCGGGTTCCAGGTAGCCCACGGTCAACACCTGCAGCTGCGGTCGGCTGTCCAGCAGGGCCTGCAAGGTAGGCTCGACGATGGCGAAGTCGAACCGGTGCGAGGGCGAGCCGCTGAAGTACGCCACGGTGGGGTGGCCGTCGGTGGCAAAGGCGTGGCGCTGCTTGTCCGCCCACAGCGCGTCGGACATCGACAGCTGCTCGGCGTTCATGAAGTTGGGCACCACATGCACCGGCTTGTCGCAGAAGTCGCGGATGCGTTCGGCCAGGAAGGCATTGGTCGTGATGGCGCCGTCGCAGGCCTGCAGCGTCGCGCCCATGCGGCCGATCATGCCGAACCAGTCGTCCCAGACCCGCGGATCGGCCTTGTCCAGGCCCAGCACGTTGACGATCAGCTGCACGTGCCGGGTGTCGAAGACCAGATCGTCCACGTCGAACAGCACCGGCTTGCCGCGTCGCCTGAACTGCGCGATCAGCGCGCCCAGTGCGCTTTCGTAGCCCGAACGGCAGACCACCAGCACGTCGGCCACGTCGACGATCTGCGCCTGCGCGCTGGCCAGGTC
>CALBTN010000403.1 GCA_937967345.1 uncultured Rubrivivax sp.
GCCGAAGAGGCCGCGATGGACCGGCTGCAGCGCCGGCTGGGCGAGGTGCTCGGGGTCGCGGTCACGGCCGATGCGGCTCGTCCGGGCGAGCTGCGTGTGCACACCCGCGCCGGCGCGCCGCACCCCGGTGGGCCCGCCAGCGGTCCGGCCCCGTTGGCGTCGTTGGCCGGGCGGGCCTGGAGCTACTCCGGCGTCACCGGGCCGCGCGCCTGGGCCCGGCTCGACCCGGCCTACAGCGCCTGCGCCAGCGGGCGCGAGCAAAGCCCGATCGACCTTCGCGGCGGCGTTGCGGCAAAGCTGGCGCCGGTGAACTTCGACTACCGGCCGGGCCGCTTCGAGCTGCGCGAGGCCGGCCACACGGTGCAGCTCGATGCGCCGGCGGGCAATGCGATCGAGCTCGACGGTGTGCGCTACGAGCTGCAGCAATTGCACTTTCACCGCCCGTCGGAGGAGCGCATCGACGGCCGCCAGTTCGAGATGGACGTGCACCTGGTGCACCGCGACGCCGCCGGGCGGCTGGCGGTGGTGGCGGTGCTGCTGCAGCGCGGCGCCGCGCAGCCGGTGCTGGACGCGGTGTGGCAGTCGCTGGCGGGTGGCGCCGGCGACGAGATGCCGCCGCAAGCGGTGCTCGACCCGCGCCAGCTGCTGCCGCAGGACCGCCGCTACTACAGCTACCTCGGCTCGCTGACGACACCGCCGTGCACCGAAGGCGTGCGCTGGCTGGTGCTGCAGCAGCCGATCACGGTGTCGGCGGCGCAGATCGACGCCTTCGCGCAGCGCTACCCGACCAACGCGCGGCCGCTGCAGCCGGCTGGCGCGCGGGTGATCCGCCGGTCGATGTGAGTGCCGCGCCGAGCACGCCGCGCGCTCACAGCACGAAGCGGTAGCCGATGCCGGCCTCGGTCAGCAGGTGGCGCGGCATCGACGGCTCGGCCTCGATCTTCTTGCGCAGGTTGGCCATGTGCACGCGCACGTAGTGCGTGTCCTGCGCGTGGCCTGGCCCCCACACGGTGGTCAACAGCTGCTGGTGCGTGACCACGCGGTCGGGCTGGCGCGCCAGGTGCGTCAGCAGCTTGTATTCGATCGGCGTCAGGTGCAGCGGCTCGCCGCCGCGCTCGACCACGCGGCGTGCCAAGTCGATGCGCAGCTCGCCGAACTCGATCAACGCCGCGCCGGCCGGCGTTTGGCCGAGGTGGCGGCGCAGTTGCGCGCGCATGCGCGCCAGCAGCTCGCCGGCACCGAAGGGCTTGGCCAGGTAGTCGTCGGCGCCGGCGTCCAGCGCGGCGATCTTGTCGGCCTCGCCCACCCGCGCCGACAGCACGATCACCGGCGCGGCCGACCACTGCCGCAGCTCGCGCACCAGGTCCACGCCGTCGCCGTCGGGCAGCCCGAGGTCGACCACCAACAGGTCGGGGCGCCGCGTCGCGGCCTCGATGCGCGCGCGCTGCGCGTTCGGCACGTCGAACACCTCGTAGCCCTCGGCCTGCAGGATCAGCCGCACCACGCGGCGGATCTCGTCGTCGTCGTCGACCACCAGGATGCGCCCGGGGCCACGGGCAGCGCTGATCATGGCGTGCGGTCCTCCGCGCCGGCCAGCGCGGTGTCGTGGCCGTCGTCGGCCGGCGGCTGCCCCAACGGCAGCCGGATGCTGAAGCGGGTGCCGTCGATGCGGCCGTCGGCCATGCGGTTCTGGCCGTCGATGCTGCCGCCGTGTGCCTGCACGATCGCGCGGCAGATCGCCAGCCCGAGACCCACGCCCGGGGTCGCGCTTTCCTTGACGCCACGCTCGAACTTGTCGAACACCCGCTCCTCGCGCCCCGGCGGCAGCCCCTGGCCGTGGTCGTCCACGGTCAGCAGCAGCTCGGCGCCGTCGATGCGCGCCGCGATCTGCACCGCGCTGCCGGCCGGGGTGTACTTGGCGATGTTTTCCAGCAGGTTGACCAGCACGCGCTCGAACAGCACCGCGTCCAGCTCGACCAGCGGCAGGTCGTCGGCCAGCTCCACCTGCAGCGGCCGGCCCGCCAGCAGCGCCGCGAGCGCGGCCAGCGCGCTGCCCACGACTTCTTCCAGCGGCTGCCAGGCGCGATTGAGCTGCACCGCGCCGGCCTCGAGCCGCGCCATCTCGAGCAGGTTGCCCAGCAGCGTGTTCATGCGCAGCGCCGAGCCGCGGATCGAGCGGGCCACCTGCTGCTGCTCGCCGGACAGCGCCGGGCCGGTGACGGCCAGCGCATCGGCCAACCCGACCAGCGCGGCCAGCGGCGTGCGCAGGTCGTGCGAGATCGCCGCCAGCAGCGAGTTGCGCAGCCGCTCGGATTCGATCTGCACCGTGCTGCGCTGCGCGATGTCGATGTAGTGGATGCGCTCGAGCGAGATCGCCAGCAGCGACGCGCAGGTCTCGAGCAGCCGGCGCTGCTCGGGGCCGAGCGTGCTGCGGTCGGCCGGCTCGACCGCGAGCACGCCGCGCAGGCGCATCGGTGCTTTCAGCGGCAGCATCAGGCAGCGGCTGCCCGGCAGCGTGTCGGTGCCGAAGCCGGCGGCCTCGCCGCGGTCGAAGGCCCATTGCGCCGCGCCTTCGTCGACCTGGGCACGCCCTGCGGGCAGCGGGCGCAGCCGGTCGGCCTCGTCGGTGGTCAGCAGCGTGGCGCGCGCGCCGAACTCGGCGTGCAGAAAGCGGGTGCCGATCTCGGCCACCTGCTCGCTCAGCAGCGCGGCCGACAGCTCGCGCGACATCTGGTACAGCCCGCGCATGCGGCCCTCGCGCTGCATCGAGGCCTCGGCCTGCGACTTCAGCCCCGCGGTGAGCTGACCCACCACCAGCGCCACCAGCAGCATCACGCCGAAAGTCAGCAGGTACTGCACGTCGCTGACCGCGAACGACAGCCGCGGCGGCACGAAGAAGAAGTCGAACAGCGCCACGCCGACGAAGGCCGCCAGCACCGCCGGGCCGCGCCCCAGCCGCAGGCCCACGCCCACCACCGCCAGCAAGAACAGCATGACGATGTTCGACAGCTCGAACACGTCGCGCAGCGGCATCGCCAGCAAGGCGGCGAACACACAGGCCGCCAGCGCCGCAGCATAGCCCCGCCACGCCACCGCGCCGCCGGGGCGCGGCGCCGCCGCCGCGCCGGGCGCCAGCGGCGCGTCGCGCTCGGCGTGCAGCAAGCCCAGCTGCAGCACGTCCAGGTCCTGCGCCTGGTTGGCGATCTGCTCGGCCAGCGGCAGCTCCCAGGGCCAGCGGCGCACCTGCCGGCCCACCACCAGGCGCGACAGGTTGTGCTCGCGCGCATAACGCACCAGTGCCGGTGCCGCCTGCGGCGCGGCCAGGGTCGCGGTGGTCGCGCCCAGCTCCTGCGCCAGCTTCAGCGCGCCCAGCGCGCGCCGGCGCTGCGGCTCGGGCAGGCGCATCACCGCCGGCGTTTCCACCAGCACCGCGTGCCACGGCAGGTTCAGCTGGGTCGCCAGCCGCGCGCCGCTGCGCACCACCTTGTTGGCGAAGTCGCCGGGGCCGACGCAGGCCAGCAGCGCCTCGCGGTTGGGCCACACCGGCTGCACCGCGGCATCGCGCCGGTAGGCCAGCATCTCGTCGTCGATGCGGTCGGCGGTGCGGCGCAGCGCCAGCTCGCGCAGCGCCAGCAGGTTGCCCTTGCGAAAGAAGTTGGCCGCCGCGCGCTCGGCCTGCGCCCCGAGGTAGACCTTGCCCTGCTTCAGCCGCTCGAGCAGTTCGTCGGGCGGCAGGTCGACCACCACCACCTCGTCGGCGTCGTCGAACACGCGGTCGGGCACCGACTCCCACACCCGCACGCCGGTGATGCCGCTGACGATGTCGTTCAGGCTTTCCAGGTGCTGCACGTTCAGCGTCGACCACACGTCCACGCCGCTATCCAGCAGTTCCAGCACGTCCTGCCAGCGTTTGGGGTGGCGCGAGCCCGGCGCGTTGCTGTGCGCCAGCTCGTCCAGCAGCAGCAGCGGCTCGGTCTGGTCCGCGGCCCAGGCCAGCGCGCCGTCGAGGTCGAACTCGCGCACCACGTGGCCGCGGTGCGGCACCTGCTTCAGCGGCAGACGCGGCAGGTCCTGCGCCATGTTTTCGGTCTCGGTGCGGCCGTGCGTCTCGACCACGCCGACGCGCAGCGCCACGCCGGCTTGCTGCGCGCTGCGCGCGGCCTCGAGCATGGCGTAGGTCTTGCCCACGCCGGCCGACGCGCCGAAGAAGATCTTCAGCCGGCCGCGGCGCGAGCGCGCCTCGTCGCGCTGCACGCGCTGCAGCAGCGCATCGGGGTCAGGGCGCTCGCCGTTGCTCAGCGGCACGGTTTTAGCTCGCGTCGTTGCTCAAAGCCAGCCGGCGCGCTTGAAGCGCCAGTACAGGAAGCCGGCCGCCGCCGCGATCAGCCCCAGCGCCATCGGGTAGCCCCAGCGCCAGGTCAGCTCGGGCATGTGCTCGAAGTTCATGCCCCAGATGCCGGCCAGCGCGGTGGACACCGCAAAGATCGCGGCCCAGGCCGCCAGTTGCTTGGTGGTCTCGGTTTCCTCGATCGTCACCATCGACAGGTTGACCTGGATCGCGGTGCCGATGGTTTCGCGCATCGCCTCGATCGCGGTGCTGATGCGCGCCAAGTGGTCGTGCACGTCGCGGAAGTACTCCTGCGTGTTCATCGCCACCGCCGGCACGCGCCCGCCGTGCAGCTTGGCCGTGACCTCGACCAGCGGCACCACCGCGTGGCGCATCTGGCCGACGCGCCACTTCAGCTCGTACAGCCGCTGGATGTTGTCGTGCGCGGTGCCGCGCTCGAAGATCGTCTCCTCGATCGCATCGAGCTCGCTCTCGAGCGTATCGAGCACCGGAAAGTAGCGGTCGACCACCGCGTCCATCAGCGCGTACAGCACGAAGCCGGCGCCCTGGCGCAACTGCTCGGGCTCGCGCTCGCAGCGCTCGCGCACCCCCAGAAAGCCGTGCGGGCTGCGGTTGCGCACCGACAGCACGAAGTTGGCGCCGGCGAAGATCGCGACCTCGCCCGACACCAGCTCGCCGGCCTCGATCTGCGGCACCTTCATCACCACGAACAGCGTCGAGCCGTACTCCTCGATCTTCGGCCGCTGGTGGCCGTGGCTGGCGTCCTCGACCGCCAGCTCGTGCAGCTCGAACTCGCGCTGCATCAGCCGCAGCTCGTCGTCGGTGGCGTCGCGCAGCGCCACCCACACGAAGCAGCCCGGGCGTTGCAGCCATTGGTCGATGTCGTCGATGGCGATGTCGGCGAGCTTGCGCCCTTCTTCGTAGACGACGCAGTTGATCAGCATGGGCCGTGCTCCCAGGGTTCAGCCGGGCGGCATCTTCCCACGGCGCACGCGGCGCTCATCGCGCGCTTCGCGCTCGCCCCTGCCGAGCAGCCACCAGGCCAGCAGCAGCGGCACGGCCGTCGCCGCCAGCGCCCCCAGCGACCACCACAGCTCGTTCATGGCCGTGTCTCAGCGGCCTGCCGGCACGGCACCGGCCAAGCCGGCGACCGGCGCACGAGCGCCGGGCCGTCGCGTCGCCAAGTGCGGTTGGGGCTTCATGGCGCGTCCTGCTTCAGGCCAGGCCCAGGCCGGCGAGCACCAGGTCGATGGCCTTGATGCCGACGAAGGGCACGGCCAGCCCGCCCAGGCCGTAGATCAGCAGATTGCGCCGCAGCAGCGCGGCCGCGCCCACCGCGCGGTACTTCACGCCCTCGAGCGCCAGCGGGATCAGCACGACGATGATCAGCGCGTTGAAGATCACCGCCGACAGGATCGCCGACGAAGGGCTGGCCAGCTGCATCACGTTGAGCGCGCCCAGCTGCGGGTAGGTGGCGACGAAGGCCGCCGGGATGATGGCGAAGTACTTGGCCACGTCGTTGGCGACGCTGAAGGTGGTCAGCGACCCGCGCGTCATCAGCATCTGCTTGCCGGTCTCGACGATCTCGATCAGCTTGGTCG
>CALBTN010000404.1 GCA_937967345.1 uncultured Rubrivivax sp.
GTACTCGCGCAACGAGCGCAACGCCAACGCCGGCATCGTCGTCGGCATCACGCCCGAGGACTACCGCCAGGACGGCAAGCGCGATGGCAGCGCGGTGAACCCGCTGGACGGCGTGGCCTTCCAGCGCGCGCTCGAGATGCGCGCCTTCGAGCTCGGCGGCGGCGGCTACGTCGCGCCGGGACAGCGCGTCGGCGACTTTCTCGCCGGGCGGCCGTCCACCGCCTTCGACAGGGTGCAGCCTTCCTACCAACCCGGCGTGCGGCCCACGCACCTGGCCGAGCCGGGGCGCGAGAGCCTGCCCGGCTACGCGCTCGACGCGATCCGCGAAGCGCTGCCGGCTTTCGAGCGCCAGATCCGCGGCTTCGCGATGGCCGACGCGCTGCTCACCGGGGTGGAGACGCGCACTTCGTCGCCGCTGCGCATCGAGCGCAACCGCGACCGCCAAAGCCTGAACGTCGCCGGGCTGTACCCGGCCGGCGAAGGCGCCGGTTATGCCGGCGGCATCATGTCGGCGGCGGTGGACGGCATCGAGGTCGCCGAGGCGCTGGCGGCGCAGTTGCTGGCCCAGTAGTTGGCCGGCCGCGGTCACCGCGGCCGGCCGAGCGCTGAGCGCGCCTGCAGCGAGTTTGCCGAGGGCAGCGCCGCACGGCGCGCGCTCGTATATTGCGGGTCCGCGCCGGCCCGAGCGCCGAGGCGGTTACCACCCCCATGGAGGCAGACAAGT
This sequence comes from uncultured Rubrivivax sp., assembly GCA_937967345.1. Classification (GTDB taxonomy): domain Bacteria; phylum Pseudomonadota; class Gammaproteobacteria; order Burkholderiales; family Burkholderiaceae_C; genus Rubrivivax. The sequence continues at coordinate 725 of CALBTN010000404.1, forward strand.
CATGAGATTCGATCCCCTGCATCGAGCGCTGCTGTTGTCGGCGCTGAGTCTGGCCTGCGCCGCGGCAAACGCCGCATCGCAAGCCCCCGTGGCCGCCGAGCACGGCATGGTCGTCACCGCCCAGCACCTGGCCACCAAGGCCGGGGTCGATGTGCTGAAGGACGGCGGCAACGCGATCGACGCCGCGGTCGCGGTGGGCTACGCGCTGGCGGTGGTCTACCCGGCGGCGGGCAACCTCGGCGGCGGCGGCTTCATGACGATCCAGCTGGCCGACGGGCGCAAGACTTTCCTCGACTTCCGCGAGACCGCACCGCTGGCCGCCACCGCCAACATGTACCTCGACAAGGACGGCAACGTGATCAAGGGCGCGAGCACGCACGGCCACCTGGCCGTGGGCGTACCGGGCTCGGTGTCGGGCATGGAATACGCGCGCGCCAAGTACGGCACGATGCCGCGCGCCGCGCTGCTGGCACCGGCCATCCGCTACGCCAAGGACGGCTTCGTGCTCGACCAGGGCGACGTCGACATGCTGCACACCGCCACCGCCGACTTCCGCAAGGACCCGGCCAGCGCGGCGATCTTCCTCAACAGCGGCGAGCCCTTCCAACCCGGACAGAAGCTGGTGCAGAAAGACTTGGCGAACACGCTGCAGGCGATCAGCGACCAGGGCGAGGCCGGCTTCTACAAGGGCGCGGTGGGTGCGGCGATCGCCAACGCCAGCCGCGCCGGCGGCGGCATCATCACCCAAGCCGATCTCGACCAGTACAAGACGCGCGAGTTGAAGCCGATCGAATGCGACTACCGCGGCTACCACGTGATCTCGGCGCCGCCGCCGAGCTCGGGCGGAGTGGTCATCTGCGAGATGCTCAACGTGCTCGAAGGCTACCCGCTGAAGGACTGGGGCTACCGCTCGGCGCAGGCCATGCACGTGCAGATCGAGGCCATGCGCCACGCCTATGTGGACCGCAACAGCTACCTCGGCGACCCCGACTTCGTGAAGAACCCGACCGAGCGGCTGCTGTCCAAGGACTACGCGGGCAACCTGCGCGCGGTGATCGACCCGGCCAAGGCAGGGGTGTCCAAGGACATCAAGCCCGGCGTGCCGCCGCACGAAGGCAGCAACACCACGCACTATTCGATCGTCGACCAGTGGGGCAACGCGGTGTCGGTGACCTACACCATCAACGACTGGTTCGGCGCCAAGGTCACCGCGCCCACCACCGGCGTGCTGCTGAACAACGAGATGGACGACTTCACCGCCAAGGTCGGCGTGCCCAACCTGTACGGCCTGGTGCAGGGTGAAGCCAACGCCATCGCCCCGGGCAAGCGGCCGCTGTCATCGATGAGCCCGACCATCGTCACCAAGGACGGCAAGACGGTGATGGTGGTGGGCACGCCCGGCGGCAGCCGCATCATCACCGCGGTGCTGAACACCATGGTCAACATGATCGACTACGGCATGAACGTGCAGGAGGCGGTGGACGCGCCGCGCTTCCACCAGCAGTGGCTGCCCGATGCAACCAACCTCGAGGTCTTCACGCTCAGCCCCGATACGCAGAAGATCCTCGAAGGCATGGGCCACAAGTTCGCCGGCCCGCAGCCGGCCAACCACCTGGCGGTGATCGTTGTCGGCGCGCCCTCGCTGGAGGGCAAGCCGGTGGGCAACAACCGCTACTACGGCGCCAACGACCCGCGGCGCAACACCGGGCTGGCGCTGGGCTACTGAACGCGCAGGGCCGGCGCGCGGGCACACCCGCCGCCGGGCCCTTGGCGGTCGGCGGCGTCACATCGCCTCGAGCGCCTGCCCCAGGTCGGCGATGATGTCCTGCGCGTCTTCGATGCCCACCGACAGCCGCACGCAGCCGGGCATGATGCCCAGCGCGCGGCGGCCGTCCTCGCCGTAGACCGCGTGCGAGGTGTTGCACGGCAGACTGCACAGCGACTCCACGCCGCCCAGGCTGGTCGCCTGACGCACCAGCCTCAGCCCGTCGAGCAGCCGCAGCGCCTTCGCGTCGTCGCCGACCTCGAAGGCCAGCATGCCGCCGGTATTGCGCATCAGCGCCGCGGCCAGCGCATGGTCGGGGTGCGAAGGCAGCCCGGGATAGCGCACCTTCGCCACTTTGGGATGAGCTTGCAGGAATTGCGCCACCGCCAGAGCTGACGCGGCGTGCGCCTGCATGCGGATCGCCAAGGTCTTCAGGCCGCGCTCGAGCAGGTAGCAGCCGTGCGGGTCCAGGCTGCCGCCGTAGGCGAGCAGCCGCGGCCAGATCGCGTCCAGCAGCGCCTTCGAGCCGGCGGCGGCCCCCGCCACCAGATCGCTGTGGCCATTGAGGTACTTGGTGCACGAGTGCACGACCACGTCGACGCCGTGCTGCAGCGGGCGCATCGCCATCGGCGTGCTGAAGGTCGCATCGACGACGAACTTCGCGCCGGCCCGGGCGGCGATCGCCGCCACCCGCGGCACGTCGAGCACGCGCAGCAGCGGGTTGGTCAGCGTCTCGAAGTACAGCAACGCGGTGTCGGGCTCGACCGCCGCGGCGATCGCGCCGAGGTCGCCGGGGTCCACGTAGCTCACCCGCACGCCGCGGCCGGCCACCTCGGTCTGCAAGAACGCGTAGCTGCCGCCGTACAGCTCGCTGGAGGCCACGATGTGGCCGCCGGGCTGGCAGAAGGTCAGCACGGTCGCCGCGATCGCGGCCATGCCGCTGGAAAAGACGAGCGCCGACTCGGCATGCTCGAGCGCAGCGATCTTCTCCTGCACCGCCCATTGGCTCGGGTTGCCGTAGCGGGTGTAGATGAACGCGTCGCGCGCCGTGCCGCCGGCCACCGCCGCGTACTGCTTGGCGCCCAGGTTGAAGGTGCTGGTCTGGTAGATCGGCGTGCCCACCGCGCCGGTTCCCGGGTCATCGTGGGTTCCCGCATGCACTGCGCACGTGGAGTCGAGCCAGCTCTCGACGCTGCGTTTGCGGTGCGAGATCTGCTGTGAAGGCGCATAGCCGTGCTTCGGTGTGGATTCGCTCATGGGTCGCTCCGGGGGTCGTTGTCGGGGGTCGTTGTCGGGGAGGTCGCGGCCGCGCGCCGTCCGCTGCGGGCAGGTGCCGGGGCGTGCGGGCGGGTGCGCTCGGGTGCTGCACCCGCTTTGTACTCCTTGGCTGAACGGCCGATCGGCACGCCCACCCCAGCGCCGCCATGGCGCATCATTGCCCGGTCGCCAGCCTGCGCCGCGCACCGCGTGCGCCGCCGCACCCTACCGGAGCCGCCATGAGCGAACCCAGCACCACCCCGAAGCCGCCCGCGCCGAGCAGCGAGAACCACAGCGACAGCGACCCGATCGAGACCGCCGAATGGCGCGACGCGCTGGCCGCGCTGGTGCGCGAGCAAGGCGCGGCGCGCGCGCGCTTCGTGCTCGACGAGCTGGCCAGCCTGGCGCGCGACCCGCACAT
>CALBTN010000405.1 GCA_937967345.1 uncultured Rubrivivax sp.
CGACTGGAACTTCTATCTGGCCTACAACCTGTTCCGGCTCGCGGCCATCCTGCAGGGCATCGCCAAACGCGTCGAGGCCGGCACCGCCGCCAGCGAGCAGGCGCGGCAGTCGGGCGCGGGCGCGCGTCCGCTGGCCGAAATGGGCTGGCGCTTCGCGCGCTCGGCCTGACCCCCGCAGGCCTTCAGGGGCGGGCCGCTTCCCCCGGCAGCAGCGAGGCCGCGAACAGGCTGGGCGGCGTACTCGGCGCGTGGGCGTCGGCATCGTCCACCACCACGCGCTGCGCCTGCTGCAGCGCGCACTCGAACAGCCGCAGCGCGCCATCCAGCGCCGCCGGCGCCGGCACGGCCAACGCCATGCGCAGGCACAGCCGGCGCCGCGCGATCATCAGCACCAGGGCCTGCCCCGCCGAGTCCGGCAGCGCCGCCAGCGCCGGCGACAGGCTGCCGGCCAGCCACTGCTGCAGCCACGGCTTGTAGCTCGACAGCGCCGCCCAGCCGTCGCGCAGCGACTTCAGCTCGGCGGCCGACAGCTTCGGGTGCATCACCAGCCAGCGCATCTCGGGTGGCGTGGTGGTGTCGATGCGGGTTTGCACGCCCTCGATGTAGTGCTCGAACATCGACTTTTCCATCGCGTCCATCAGCGCCCGGTTCAGCACCAGCGCCTGCAGTTCGCGCGGCACCTCGACCTCGGCACGCAAGCGCAGTTCGGCGCCCTGGACGTAACTGCGCTGTGATGGTCCCCACTCCAGCCGCCACGGCGTGCCGAGCGCACGCCCGTCGACGACGAAGCCATCGGGCTCGCGCACCGCACGCAGCGCCCACTGGTGCTGCTTGGCCCACGGCGACAGCTCACCCCAGCCGGGGACGTTCACCGCCGGTGTGGCGCCGAACCAGCGTTTGATCGAATCGAGCATGGCCACTCGGGTGGTTGCGTGGATGATGGAAGGGCGACTGCGGCCGTGCGCTCGCAGCTTGGTCGTCGCACGGCCGTGGCCCACTCGCGGCTTGACAGCCGATTGCCAGGGTTATCGGCAGTCGCCGCGCCGTCTGCAGCGCGATCGTGTGCGACATGTTGCATGTCTGGCGCCGCGGCGCTGGTGCCGGCAGCGGGCCAGCCTTGTCAGGCCGTGCTCCTTAGAATCCGCAGCGTCAGCGCGAGGCTGCCCGTAGCTCAACTGGATAGAGCAGCTGCCTTCTAAGCAGCAGGTCGCAGGTTCGAGTCCTGCCGGGCGGGCCAGACCAGCCGGCCAAGCCCCTCATCAGGCCGCCGGCAGGTGGTTTTTCAGCGGTAGCTTCGGGTCGCAAGCCGCCAGCGGGTCGGGGCTGATGCCGGCCTCGAGCAGCTTTCGCGCGACGACGTGGTCCAGCGGCGCGTTGACCGACTCGACACAGGCCAGCCGCCCCCGGGCATAGTGCAGGACCGAAAAACTCGCGTCGCTGGCGCCGGGGCGGCGCCAACGTTCGGCGTGCGGCGGCATCAGCCCGGCGATCTGCAGTCGCAGCGCACCCTGGTCGGACCAGAACCAAGGCAGCGGCCGATAGCGCACATCGCGGCCGAGCAGCGTTGCGGCCGCGATGCGCGCCTGGTCGTTGGCGTTTTGCACCGACTCCAGCCGCAGCCTGCGCCCGTGCAGCGCGAAGTTGCTGCAGTCGCCGATGGCCAGGATGCGCGGGTCCGAGCTGCGCATGCCGGCGTCGACGACGATGCCGTTCTCGCAGACCAGGCCGCAGGCCTTGGCCAGCGTCTCTTCGGGCATCGCGCCGATGCCGACCACCAGTTGCTCCACCGGCTCGCGCACGCCATCCAGCGCCAGCGCAACCACCCGGTCGCCGTCGATCTCGAAGTGGCCGGCGGCCACGCCGACGCGCAGCTCGGTCCCCGCGGCGCGGTGCACCGCCAGCACCTGCGCCGCGACCTCGGGCGACACCGATCGCGACAGCAGACGCGGTGCCGATTCGATCACCGTGACGGCCAAACCCAGCGCGCGCGCACTGGCCGCAACTTCCAGCCCGATGAAGCCGCCGCCGAGCACGGTCAGGCGCGGCGCGGTCTGCAGGCGCGACCGCAAGCGGCGTGCGTCGGCGGCGTCGCGCACGAACGAGACGTTGGCCAGCGGTTCGCGCAAGCCAGGAAGGCGGCGCGCGCGCGCCCCGGTGGCCAGCACCAGCCGGTCGTAGCGCAGCACGCTGCCTGAGCGCAGCGTCACGCACGTTGCCGCGCGATCGATGGCCAGCGCCGGGTCGCCGCGGTGCAGCGCGATGCCGTGCTCGGCGTACCAGGCTTCGGGTCGATGCCACTGCAGCGGCGGCAACGCGTCGGCCGAGGCCTGCAAGAAGCCTTTCGACAGCGGCGGCCGCTGGTACGGCAGTTC